>NZ_JBGCCU010000004.1:300000-582483 GCF_041261445.1 Catenulispora sp. EB89 | reverse complement strand
GGGGGGGCGGGGCGGGGGCTCCCCCCGCCCCCCCCCCCCACCGCTCTTCACCTCATTCTTGCGCGGCGCCCGAGGTGTACCGCGAGACGACCAGCGCCACCAGGATCACCAGGCCGTCGAAGAACTCGATGTCGTTCGGCGACACGTGCCCGAACGTCAGCACGTTCTCGATCAGCCGCAGCGTCAGCACCCCGGTGAGCGCCCCGAACAGCGAACCGCGCCCGCCGTTCATGCTCACGCCGCCGATCACCGTCGCGGCGAACACCTGGAAGATCTTCCCGGTGCCGGCGCTCGCCGAGGCCGAGCCGAGGCGGCCGGTGTACAGCATCCCGGCGAAGGCGGCGAGCATCGAGCCGATGATCAGCACGATCCACACCGTGCGCTCCACGCGGATGCCGGCGGCCTTGGCGGCCGCCGGGTTGCCGCCGATCGCGTATACCGCGCGGCCGTGGCGGTACCAGCCCAGGGCGGCGATGCCGATCACGAACAGCAGCCCGCAGATCCAGACCGAGGCCGGCTGCCCGAACCAGACGGTGCGTCCCAGGTAGGCGAACGACGGCGGCAGCGTGAAGATGGTCTGCCCGCCGTCGATGACGATCACCAGGCCGTGCAGCATCGTCAGCATCCCGAGGGTGACGACGAACCCGTTCAGGTTCATCTTCAGGATCAGGAAGCCGTTCACGGCCCCGACCGCCGCCCCGACCAGCAGGCACACCGGGATCGCCATCCACTCGGCGCCGAAGCCCAGGCCGTTGAACCGGTTCCCGGACGTCGGCAGCACCAGCCACAGCGCGATCACCGGCGCCAGCGTCACCGTCGACTCCAGCGACAGGTCCATGCGGCCGCTGATCAGGATCAGCGCCTCGGCCAAGACCAGCACGCTGAGCTCGGTGGACTGCTGGAGCATCGCCAGGAAGTTGTCCGAGGTCAGGAAGTCCGGCGATTCGATGAAGCCGATCAGGATCAGCAGCGCCATCGCCGGCAGCAGCGAGAACTCGCGCAGCCAGCGGGTGCTCGGGCGGCCGAACCGCCCGGTCCGCCCGGCCGGGAGGGTCTCGGCCGCGTCGGTCATCGTCGTGGCCTCACTCATGGCCGGGCCTTTCGTTCGCGGGGGTCTGGGGATCGGGGGAGGGGTTCGGCGCGGGATCGCCGAGCCCTTCCGCGTCGCTGAGTCCTTCCACGGCGGCGATGAGTTCGGCGTCGCTCCAGCCGCTCGGGAACTCCCCGACGACCGCCCCCTTGAACATCACCACCACCCGGTGGGCGATCCGCAGGTCGTCGAGCTCGTCGGAGACCAGCAGCGCGCCGCAGCCCTCGTCGGCGGCCTGGCGCACCGTGCCGAGCAGCGACTCCTTCGACTTCACGTCCACCCCGGCGGTCGGCCGGATCAGCACCAGCGCCTTCGGGGAGTTCGCCAGCGCGCGGCCCATCACCACCTTCTGCTGGTTGCCGCCGGACAGCGCACCGACCGGCTGGTCCGGCCCCTCTGCCTTGACGTCCAGCCGGGTCATCAGGGCGCTGCCGGCGCGCCGCAGCGAGTCGCCGGTGAAGAAGCCGTGGCGGCCCAGCCGGTCCATCGCGGTGAGCGTGATGTTCTCGGCGATCGGCCGCATCGGGACCACGCCCTGCGCGTGCCGGTCCTCGGGCACGAAGCCGAGCCCGGCGTGCAGCGCGTCCGGCACGCTCCCGGTCCGCACGCGTCTCCCGGCGACCGCCACGGTCCCGGCGCTGGGCCGGTGCAGCCCGGCGACCGTCTCGCCGAGCGCGACCACGCCCGAGCCGCCGGCGCCGGCCAGGCCGACGATCTCGCCCCGGCCCACCGAGACCGAGAAGTCGGAGTAGGCGCCGGGCAGCGTCAGGTCGCTGATTTCCAGGGCCGGAACGGTGTCGGCCGGCGGGGAGTAGGTGTCGACCGCGAACTGGGCTCGTTCCGAGCGGTCCTCGCCGGTCATGGCCTCGATCAGGGCGTCCTTGTCCAGGCCTGCGACCGGCGCGGTGAGGATGTGCCGGGCGTCGCGGTAGACCGTGACGGTCTGGCAGACCTCGTACACCTCGGCCAGGTGATGCGAGATGAACAGGAACGCCACGCCGGATTCCTGCAGCCGCCGCAGCCGGTCGAACAGCCCGGCGATCTTCGCGCCGTCCAGCTGCGCGGTGGGCTCGTCCAGGATGATGAACCTCGCCCCGAACGACAGCGCGCGGGCGATCTCCAGCACCTGCCGCTGGTCCACGGCCAGGGTCGCGGCGGCCGCGCTCGGGTCCACGTCGATCTCGTACTCGGCCAGCAGATCCGCCGCGCGGGAACGCAGCGCCTTCCAGCTGATCCGGTGCAGTCCGTCGGCCTGCCGGTTCAGGAACAGGTTCTCGGCCACCGACAGCGTCGGGATGATCGTCGACTTCTGATACACGCACGCCACCCGCGCCTGCCAGGCGGCGCGGTCGGACACCGCCGGCGCGGCCTCGCCGTCGAACAGGACGCGGCCGCTGTCCGGCCGGGCCAGCCCGGTCAGCAGCGACACCAGCGTGGACTTGCCGGCGCCGTTGCGCCCGACCAGCGCGTGCGCCTCGCCGGGGGCGACGTCGATGCCGACGTCGATCAGGGCGCGGGTGGCGCCGAAGCTCTTGGACACGGCGATCGCCGTGGCGACGGGGCGGCCGGTGGTCCCGGCCGCCCTTTGGTCGTGCGTCGTCATCGCCGGATCACCGTGCCATAGCTGTGCAAGAACGGCTTTCTTCGGGTGAAGCGGTTAGCGCGTGACATTCTTGTCAGAGCCTTCTCTTAGAGTGATCGCCGTGACGCAAGGGCCGGATGAGGAGCGACTCGGGATCGCCCGGTACTCCTATCGCCTGCGCGCGTCGTCGTCTGCACAGGCAGCGCTGCTCGCGGAATGGGATCGCTGCCGATGGGTGTGGAACCAATGCGTCGCCGCCTCTCAGGCTGCCCACCAGGCCGGACAGGAATGCGGACCGGCCGCACTCGACAAGATGCTCACGGTTTGGCGTCGTGAGCGTGAGTGGTTGAGTGCGGGCGGGTCTGTTCCCCAGCAGCAGATCGTCCGCGACTTCGGCAGGTCCCGGGCCAAAGCGCTGAAGGACATCAGGAATCGTGTACCGGTCAAGAGGCGCGCCGGTATGCCGAAGTTCAAGAAGAAGGACTCGGCGGATCCGACGCTGAACTACACGCTGCGCGGCTTCCGTATCAAAGACGGGCGGTTGCACCTCGCGGGTGGGACGGTTGTGACCGTCGTCTGGTCGCGTGATCTGCCATCCGCCCCGAGTTCCGTCCGGGTCTACCGTGACAGTCTCGGCCATTGGTACGCCTCGTTCGTGGTCGAGGCTCGGATCGAATCGCTGCCTGCCACCGGCGAGGCGATCGGGATCGACTGGGGAGTCCGGCAGATCGCGACCACCACCAGTGACGTGCATGACCTTCCGTCTGCCGGATACGGAAAGCGCGCCAAGGAGAGCCTGACACGGTACGACCGGATGATGGCTCGCCGCCGGACGGGAAAGGGGAAGCCGACCTCGAAGGGCTACCGGCAGGCGAAACGGCTTCGTGCGAAGGCGTATGCGAAGGTCGCCAGGCAGCGACAAGACACCGCCCGCAAGTGGGCGAAGCGTGTCGTGACGGACTTCGACGTGATCGCGGTGGAGGACTTCCGACCCAAATTCCTGTCGCAGGGCACGATGGCGCGTGCGGCCGCCGACGCGGCGATCGGCGCCGCGAAGACGGCGCTGCTGGAGATGGGCCGGAAGCACGGCCGAGACGTTCGCCTGGTATATCCCGCGCACACCACCATGGACTGTGCGCAGTGCGGAGCGAGAGCCAAGCACGCACTTCCTCTTTCTGAACGAACCTATAACTGCGTCGCGTGCGGAGCCTTGTCCGAAAGGGACAAGAACTCCGCTCGCGTGATGTTGCTCCGGGCGGGTCTGAACCCGGATGGTGCTGATCGCATAAGACCTGCCGGTCCGCAGGGCTAGCAGGCGGCGTGAGCCATGGATCCCCCTACTTCGAATGGGGGAGCAGTCATTTGCCAACCTGGTTGCCCCACAGCGTGGGGTCGTCCACGTTCGCCGAGGTCACCAGCGGTGCGGGCAGCTGGTCCTCCAGGCCGTTGGGCAGCTGGATTATCGTCGAGTTGTGGTCGGTCGGGCCGGGGGAGAAGGTCTTGCCCTCGGCTGCGGCCTGCGCGTAGAAGAGCCCGTACTTGGCGTACAGGTCCGCCGGCTGGGAGATGGTGGCGTCGATCTGCCCGGCCTTGATGGCCTGGAACTCCGCCGGGATGCCGTCGTTGGAGATGATGAAGATGTGCTTGGGGTCGGTCGGCGGCACCAGCAGGTTCTTCTGCTTGAGCAGGGACAGGGTCGGGGCCAGGAACACGCCGCCGGCCTGCATGTAGATGCCGTTGACGGTGCCCGCGTTCAGGGCGTCCTGGAGCTTGGAGGCCGCTACGTCGCCGGCCCAGTTCGTCGGCTCGGCCTCGACCTTGATGTTCGGGTAGTTCTGCTTCATGCAGTCGCCGAAGGCCTGCGAGCGGTCGCGGCCGTTGATCGAGGTGAGGTCGCCCTCGAACTCCACGACCGTCCCGGTGCCCTTGAGCTTGTCGCCGAGGAACTGGCAGGCCTTGGTGCCGTACGCCTTGTTGTCGGCGCGTACGACCATGTAGACCTGCCCCTTGTCCGGGCGGGTGTCCACGCTGACCACCGGGATGTGCTTGCTCGCCAGGTCCTCCAGGGTGCTGGCGATCGCGCCGGTGTCCTGCGGGGCCATCAGGATGACCTTCGCGCCCTGGCCGGTGAGGGTGGTGACGTTGGAGACCAGGACGTCGGTCTGGTTGTTGGAGTTCGTCGGGGGCAGCGCGTTGATCTTGCCGGAGCTGACGTCGCTGTTGACGTACTTCGCGTAGCTGTTCCAGAAGTCGGAGTCCGACCTCGGGAAGTCGATGCCTATCTTCTTGCCGCCGCCGGAGGCGGACTTCGAGCCGCCGCGCCCGCAGGCGGCGGCGCTCAGTCCGAGCGCCGCGACGGCCGTGAGGGCCAGAACTGTTCTCGACGTACGGTGCAGCCTCATGACCGTCCTCGCTGGTGAAGGTGTGTGGGACAAGTGCGGGGAAACGCGTGTGGTCTGTGTCATGTGCCTGTGGTCTGTGTCACGTGCCGTTTCAGTCATCCGATGTATAGCCCTGGTAGCAGGGGCTGTAAAGACTGCGGAACATAATCGTTACGGGGATTTACTAGATCCACTCCGGGAATCGCCAGGCCGACCTCGGTCCGGGGTGTGAGAAGGATCTTGAATCCCTTGACGATAGATCCGATGTTTGCCTAGAGTCCCGGAGCGTGAGACTCCTCCGCCTGGGCGAGCCCGGCCGCGAGCGCCCCGTGCTGCTCGCCGCCGACGGCCGCCACTTCGATCTGACCGGTGTCATCGGCGACCTGGACCGCGCGTTCTGGGTGGACCAGGGCGCGGACGCGGTCCGTGCCGCGGCCGAGGCCGGCACCCTGCCCGAGATCCCGGCCGACGAGGTCGCCGGGCTGCGCGTCGGCGCGGCCGTCGCGCGCCCCGGCAAGGTGGTGTGCATCGGGCTGAACTATCGCGACCACGCCGAGGAGACCGGCGCGGCGATCCCGCCGCGGCCTGTCGTCTTCATGAAGGACCCTTATACGGTCGTCGGTCCGAACGACGACATCCTCATCCCGCGCGGCTCGGTGAAGACCGACTGGGAGGTGGAGCTCGCCGTCGTCATCGGTGCGCGGGCCCGCTACCTGGAGTCGCACGAGGACGCGCTCGGCGTCATCGGCGGCTTCGCGGTCAGCAACGACGTCTCCGAGCGCGAGTTCCAGCTGGAGCGCTCGGGGCAGTGGGACCTGGGCAAGTCCTGTGAGACCTTCAACCCGCTCGGGCCCCACCTGGTCACCGCCGACGAGGTCGGCGACTTCCAGAAGCTGGGCCTGCGGCTCACGGTCAACGGCGAGCAGCGGCAGGACGGCAACACCGAGAACATGATCTTCGGGGTGGCCGAGGTGATCCACTACCTCTCGCAGCACATGGTGCTGGAGCCCGGGGACGTCATCAACACCGGGACCCCCGCCGGCGTGGCGCTCGGCATGGCCGACCACCCCTACCTGCGCGCGGGCGACGTGGTCGAGCTGGAGATCGACGGGCTGGGATCGCAGCGCTCGAATCTGGTCGGGGCATGAGCCGGATCGTCGGGTTCGAGACCTTCGACGTCCGGTTCCCCACCTCGCGGGAGCTGGACGGTTCGGACGCGATGAACCCGGACCCCGACTACTCCGCCGCCTACCTGATCCTGCGCACCGACGCGGGCGACGGCGTGGAGGGTCACGGATTCACCTTCACCATAGGCCGCGGCAACGACGTCCAGGTCGCGGCGATCGAGGCGCTGCGCGAGCACGTCGTCGGCCGCGACGTCGAGGAGGTCTGCGCCGACCCGGGCATCGTGAACCGGGCCCTGATCGGGGACAGCCAGCTGCGATGGCTGGGCCCGGAGAAGGGCGTCATGCACATGGCGATCGGCGCGGTCGTCAACGCTGTCTGGGACCTGGCCGCCAAGCGCGCCGGGGTCCCGCTGTGGAAGCTGCTGGCCGACGGCGACCCGGAATGGCTGGTCTCGCAGGTCGACTTCCGCTACATCGCCGACGCGCTGACCGCCGAGGAGGCGCTGGAGCTGCTGCGGCGCGGCAAGGTCGGCGCGGCCGACCGCGAGGCCGCCTTGCGGGCCCAGGGGTATCCCGCCTACACCACCTCGCCCGGCTGGCTCGGCTACTCCGACGAGAAGCTGACCCGCCTGGCACTCGAGGCCGTCGCCTCCGGCTTCAGCCAGATCAAGCTGAAGGTCGGCGCCGACCTGGCCGACGACGTGCGCCGCTGCCGTGCCGCGCGGGCCGCGGTGGGGCCGGACATCCGCATGGCGATCGACGCCAACCAGCGCTGGAACGTCGGCGAGGCCATCGAATGGGTCAAGGCCCTGGCCGAGTTCGACGTCTACTGGATCGAGGAGCCGACCTCGCCGGACGACGTGCTCGGGCACGCCGCGATCCGGGCGGCGGTGGCGCCGGTGAAGGTCGCCACCGGGGAGCACGTCCAGAACCGGATCGTCTTCAAGCAGCTGCTGCAGGCCGAGGCCATCGACTTCGTCCAGCTCGACGCGGCGCGGGTCGGCGGGGTCAACGAGAACCTGGCGATCCTGTTGCTGGCGGCCAAGTTCGGGGTGCCGGTGTGCCCGCACGCCGGCGGCGTCGGCCTGTGCGAACTGGTCCAGCACCTGTCGATGTTCGACTTCGTGGCACTGACCGGCACCACCGAGGACCGGGTCGTGGAATACGTCGACCACTTGCACGAGCACTTCGTCACGCCGACCGTGGTCACCGGCGGGGCCTACCAGGCCCCGACCGCGCCGGGCTTCTCCGCGGAGATGTTCCCGGCGACCCTGGAGACGTATTCGTTCCCTGACGGCTCGTTCTGGCGCGCGGACCGAGGAGAGGGCTGAGAGATGCAGGACATGCGGGACTTCGAGGGACTGAAGGCGGTCGTCACCGGCGGCGGCTCGGGCATCGGCGCGGCCACCGCGCGGCTGCTGGCCAACCGCGGCGCGGCGGTCGCGGTGCTGGACCTGGACCCGGCCGCGGCGATCAGCGCGGGGCTGCACGGCTTCAAGGCGGACGTCTCCGACGACGCCTCGGTGCGCGCGGCCGTCGCCTCGGCCCGGGAAGCGCTCGGCGGCCTGGACGTCCTGGTCAACAACGCCGGCATCGGCGCGGCCGGCACCGTCGAGGACAACCCCGACGAGCAGTGGATGAAGGTATACGACGTCAACGTGGTCGGCATGGTCCGCGTGACGCGCGCGGCCCTGCCGGCCCTGCGCGAGTCGCAGCACGCCGCGATCGTGAACACCTGCTCGATCGCCGCCACCGCCGGCCTGCCGCAGCGTGCGCTCTACTCGGCGACCAAGGGCGCGGTGCTGTCGCTGACCCTGGCGATGGCCGCGGACCACGTCCGCGAGGGCATCCGCGTCAACTGTGTGAACCCCGGTACCGCCGACACCCCGTGGGTCGGCCGCCTGCTGGACGCCGCCGACGACCCGGCCGCCGAGCGCGCGGCGCTGGAGGCGCGCCAGCCAATGGGCCGGCTGGTCTCGGCCGACGAGGTCGCCGCAGCGATCGCGTACCTCGCCTCGCCGACGGCCGCCTCGGTCACCGGGACTGCGCTCGCCGTCGACGGCGGAATGGCCGGGTTGCGCTTGCGTCCCGTGGGACAGTGACTGCATGTCAAACACCATCGGCCGCGGCGTCGCGCTGACCGAGCTGTCGTTCGGCGCCGCGGCGCTCGGCAACCTGTTCACCGCGGTGACCGACGACGAGGCGCGCGCCGCCGTGGACGCCGCGTGGGACGCCGGCATCCGCGCCTTCGACACCGCGCCGCACTACGGCCTCGGCCTGTCCGAGCGGCGGCTCGGGGCGGCGCTGCGGGACCGGCCGCGCGCGGAGTTCGCCGTGTCGACCAAGGTGGGGCGGATCCTGGAGCCGGTGGCAGATCCGGTTGGCCTGGACGATGAGGGGTTCGCGGTGCCGGCGGCGTTCCGCCGGGTGTGGGACTTCTCCGGGGACGGGGTGCGGCGCTCGATCGAGGCCAGCCTGGAACGGCTCGGCCTGGACCGCCTCGACTCGGTCCTGATCCACGATCCCGACGACCACGCGGACCAGGCGATCGGCGAGGCGTTCCCGGCGCTGGCGAAGCTGCGCGACGAGGGCGTGATCGGGGCGGTCGGCGTCGGGATGAACCAGGTGCGGGTGCCGCTGCGGTTCGTGCTGGAGACCGACATCGACCTGGTGCTGCTGGCCGGCCGCTACACGCTGCTCGACCGGTCCGGCACCGAACTGCTCGACCGGGCGGCCGCGCACGGCGTGGACATCGTCATCGGCGGCGCGTTCAACTCCGGGCTGTTGGTCGACCCGAAGCCGAGTTCGACCTACGACTACGCGGCGGTGCCGCCGGAGATCCTGGCCGAGGCGTTGCGGCTCAAGGACATCTGCGAGCGGAACGGCGTCCCGCTGCGTGCCGCCGCTCTCCAGTTCCCGCTGCGCCATCCGGCCGTGCGGTCGGTGCTGATCGGCGCGCGGTCGCCGCAGGAGGTGCGCGACTGCGTGGAGATGGCGCGGGTGCCGATCCCCGACGCGTTGTGGGCAGAGGTCTGAGATGCGCGTCGCCCTGTTCATCACCTGCTACAACGACGCGCTCTTTCCCGATACCGGCAAAGCGGTCACGGCCGTGCTGGAGCGGCTCGGGCACACGGTCGAGTTCCCGGCGGCGCAGACCTGCTGCGGTCAGATGCACTACAACACCGGGTACCGGCGCGAGGCCGATTCGCTGGTCGGGGCGTTCAACGACGCCTTCCGCGGCTACGACGCGATCGTCACACCCTCCGGCTCCTGCGGCGGGCACGTCCGGCACCACCACAAGACCGAGACGGCGCCGAACGTGTACGAGTTCTCGGAGTTCCTGGTGGACGTGCTGGAGGTGACCGACGTCGGCGCCTACTATCCGCACCGTGTCACCTACCACCCGACCTGCCACAGCCTGCGGATGTTGCGTGTCGGCGACAAGCCGTTGCAGCTGCTGCGCGCGGTGGAGGGCATCGATCTGGTCGAGCTGCCGGAGGCCGAGTCCTGCTGCGGGTTCGGCGGGACGTTCGCGATGAAGAACTCTGAGACGTCGGTGGCGATGCTCCAGGACAAGATGGGCAACGTGCGCAAGACCGGTGCGCGGACCTTGTGTGCGTCCGACAACTCCTGCCTGATGCACATCGGCGGGGGCTTGGGACGGGTCAAGTCCGGTGTCAGGACCCTGCATCTGGCCGAGATTCTGGCGGCGACGCGATGAGCCGCGACGACGTGAACGTGGTGTGGCTGGGGTCGCCGACGTTCCCCAAGGCCGCGCACGACGCGTTGCAGGACACCCAGCTGCGCCGGAACCTGAAGCACGCGACCACCACCATCCGCGACAAGCGGCTGAAGGCTGTCGCAGAGCTCGACGACTGGGAGACGCTGCGCGAGGCCGGCTCGCAGATCAAGGACCGCGTCATGCGGCACCTGGACGAGTACCTGCTCCAGCTGGAGGCGTCGGTCACGGCGGCCGGCGGCGTCGTGCACTGGGCCCAGGACGCCCGCGAGGCCAACGCCATCGTCAGCAAGCTGGTGCGGGCCAAGGGCGCGACCGAGGTCGTGAAGATCAAGTCCATGGCCACCCAGGAGATCGGGCTCAACGAGGCGCTGGAAGACGACGGCATCGAGGCCACCGAGACCGACCTCGCCGAGCTGATCGTGCAGCTGAACGACGACCGGCCCTCGCACATTCTGGTCCCGGCGATCCACCGCAACCGCACCGAGATCCGCGACATCTTCAAGCGGGAGATGGGAAAGCACGGTATCGCCGCGCCGGAGGATCTGACCGACGAGCCACGCGCGCTGGCCGAGGCGGCGCGCGTGCACCTGCGGGAGAAGTTCCTGCGGGCGAAGGTGGCGATCTCCGGGGCGAACTTCGCGTGCGCGGACACCGGGACCGTCGGGGTCGTGGAGTCCGAGGGCAACGGCCGGATGTGCCTGACGCTGCCGGAGACGCTGATCACGGTGATGGGGCTGGAGAAGGTCCTGCCGTCGTTCAGCGATCTGGAAGTGTTCCTGCAACTGCTGCCGAGGTCGTCGACGGCGGAACGTATGAACCCTTATACGTCGCTGTGGACCGGTGTCACGCCCGGCGACGGGCCGCAGGAGTTCCACCTGATCCTGCTCGACAACGGCCGGACGAAGACGTTGGCCGATGTCGAGGGCCGGTCGGCGTTGCATTGCATCCGCTGTTCGGCGTGTCTGAACGTGTGTCCCGTCTACGAGCGGACCGGCGGTCGGTCGTACGGATCGGTGTATCCGGGGCCGATCGGGGCGGTGCTGACGCCGCAGTTGGTCGGGGTCGGGACGTCTGAGCACGCTGATTCGCTGCCGTTCGCCTCGACGCTGTGCGGCGCCTGCTACGACGCGTGTCCAGTGCGGATCGACATCCCCGAGATGCTGGTGCACCTGCGGGCCAAGGTCGTGGACTCGCATCGGGGTGGCGTGCCGAAGCCCGAGGCGTTGGCGATGAAGGGCGCGCAGGTGGTGTTCGGGTCGCCGCGCCGGTTGGCGATGGCCGAGCGGTTGGGGGCGATGGCGGGGCGGTTCGTGGGGATCCGCGGCGGACGGTGGCTGCCGGGGCCGGCGCGGAAGTGGACGGGAGCGCGGGACGTGCCGGTACCGGCGCGGGAGTCGTTCCGGACGTGGTGGCGGAAGGCGGGACGGCGGTGAGCGGCTCGAAGGACGCCATCCTGGCGCGTATTCGCTCAGCCTTGGGCGACGTGCCTCGCGGCGAACAGTCCGAGGACGTCGAGGTCACCCGCGCTTACGTCGACAGTCATGCGACCGGGGACGTCGTCGACCTGTTCGTGGAACGCGTCGAGGACTACCGGGCCACGGTCACGCGGGTCGGCGAGTCCGACGCGCCGGCTGCGATCGCGCGGATCCTCGGCGAGCACGGTGTCGAGAATCTGGTCGTCCCTCCGGGTCTTCCGGAGGAGTTGCTGGCCGCGTATCAGGGTTCGCGGTTGTCGGACGATCCGCCGCTGACCCCCGCGGAACTCGACGCGTCGGACGGCGTGATCACCCTTGCCGCACAAGGGATCGCGCTGACCGGGACCATCGTGCTGGACGCCGGGCCCGGGCAGGGGCGGCGGGCGCTCTCGCTCGTGCCGGACCTGCACCTGTGCGTGGTCCGGGCCTCGCAGGTCGCCGCCGACGTGCCGCTCGCGGTCCGCACGCTGGTGCCGGCGCGGCCGACCACGTTCATCTCGGGGCCGTCGGCGACCTCCGACATCGAACTGGACCGGGTCGAGGGCGTGCACGGGCCGCGGACGCTTGCCGTTGTGTTGATTTCTGGGTGAGTCTGTTTATTTCTGAGACTTCGGCTAGGCTGGGGCTGTCCCACTCGCTCTCCGCGGAGGTCTGAACAAGCATGCGTTTGCTGGTCATCGGTGGCGCCGGGTACGTCGGCTCGGTCACCTCCGCGGTGCTGGTCGAGGCCGGGCACGAAGTCACGGTCGTCGACGATCTGTCCACCGGGCACCGGGACGCCGTGCCCGCCGGCGCCGCGTTCCGGCACGCCGACGTGCTGGACCAGCGGCAGCTCGGGGACGTGCTGCGGGCCGTCACCGAGCAGGGCCCGATCGACGCGATCCTGCACTTCGCGGCGCGCTCGCTGGTCGGGGAGTCGGTGGCCGAGCCGGCGCGCTACTTCCGGCACAACATCACCACCACGGCGAACCTGCTGGAGGCGATGCGCGACCACGGGATCGGGACGATCGTCTTCTCCTCGACCGCCGCCTGTTACGGCGAGCCGGAGGCCACGCCGATCACCGAGGACATGCCGACGGTGCCGACCAACCCCTACGGGGCCTCGAAGCTGGCCGCCGACCAGATGCTGACGTTCGCAGCTCCCGCGTACGGCATCGCCGCGGTGTCGCTGCGGTACTTCAACGTCGCCGGCGCCTACGGCGCGCAGGGCGAGCGGCACGAGGTGGAGACGCACCTGATCCCGCGGCTGCTGGACGTCGCGGCCGGGAACGCGCCGGAGGCCTCGGTGTTCGGCACCGACTACCCGACGCCGGACGGGACCGCGATCCGCGACTACATCCACGTGCGGGACCTGGCCGAGGCGCACCTGCTGGCGCTGACCGCGGCGAAGAAGGGCGAGCACCTGATCTGCAACCTGGGCACCGGGACCGGGTTCTCGGTCTACGAGGTGCTGGAGGCGGTGCGCAAGGCGACCGGGGCGGCGGTGCCGGCGGCGGAGAAGCCGCGGCGTGCGGGCGACCCGGCGCGGCTGGTGGCCTCGGCGGAGCGGGCCCGGACGGTGCTGGGCTGGAGCCCGGAGCGGACCGAGCTGGCCGAGACCGTCGCGGACGCCTGGGCCTTCTATCGCCGTTAGTCGCTCATATCAGCCCTTGGGTGATTTCCGGGGCTGATATGCAGTGTGGTGTTTTGCGGACAGCAAAAAGCCGCATTCGGAAGCGGTGTTCCGAATGCGGCTCGCGTTATTCCGAGAGGGCTTTCTCAGATCGGACGGACGTCCTCCGCCTGAGCGCCCTTCGGGCCCTGGGTAACCTCGAACTCGACGCGCTGGTTCTCCTCCAGCGAGCGGTAGCCGCTCGACTGGATGGCGGAGAAGTGCACGAACACGTCCGGGCCGCCCTCATCCTGCGAGATGAAGCCGTAGCCCTTCTCGGAGTTGAACCACTTGACTGTCCCCTGAGCCATCCTGCTCTCATTTCCTGCTTGAAGAACCATTGTCGGTCTGTGGTCTTAGACGAGAATGGCCCGGCGGAATGCGATCCGCTGGGCCTTTTAACACCGCGAACTACGACCTTGGCTGCGAGTGTACGCGATCATTCCGGCCCCGGCGAGAGTGTGGATCATCGCTCAGATCACGATGCAGCCACGACTCGATCACGCCGCGGGCCGGTTCTGCTCATAATGCGCACCACGGGCTGGCCGATCTACACCCCGGGCTCGGTGCTGATGCGTCTACCCTTGACATGAAGAAAGTCGGCAGTCCAAAGGAGAACCGCCCGTGTCCGCCTCACCCAGCGTGTCCTATTCGATCACCGTCCGTCTGGAGGCTCCCTCCTACGGCAACGCGGTGAGCGGGATCACCAGGGCGGTGGAGGACGCCGGAGGCGTGGTGACCGGTCTGGACGTCTCCGGGTCGAGCCGGGACCGGCTGCGCGTCGACGTCACGATCGCGGCCAGCAGCGAGGAGCACTCCAAGGCGATCACCGACGAGCTGACCAAGATCGAGGGGGTCGAGGTCGGCAAGGTCTCCGACCGGACCTTCCTGATGCACCTCGGCGGCAAGATCGAGATGAGCTCCAAGGTCGCGCTCCGCAACCGCGACGAGCTGTCCATGGCCTACACGCCGGGCGTCGCGCGGGTGTCGCTGGCGCTGGCCGAGAACCCCGGGGACGCCCGCCGCCTGACGATCAAGCGCAACACGGTCGCCGTGGTCACCGACGGCTCGGCGGTGCTGGGGCTGGGCAACATCGGCCCGATCGCGGCGCTGCCGGTGATGGAGGGCAAGGCGGCGCTGTTCAAGCAGTTCGCCGGAGTGGACGCGTGGCCGCTGTGCCTGGACACGCAGGACACCGAGGAGATCATCATGGTGGTCAAGGCGATCGCGCCGGGCTTCGCCGGGATCAACCTGGAGGACATCAGCGCGCCGCGGTGCTTCGAGATCGAGCGCCGGCTGCGCCAGGAGCTGGACATCCCGGTCTTCCACGACGACCAGCACGGCACCGCGATCGTGGTGCTGGCGGCGCTGACCAACGCGCTGAAGGTGGTCGGCAAGAAGCTGCAGGACGTGCGCATCGTCGGCTCCGGCGCGGGCGCCGCGGGCACCGCGATCCTGAAGCTGCTGATCGCCGCCGGCGCCACCGACATCACCGTCGCCGACTACCACGGCGTGGTCCACGTCGGCCGCGAGGACGTCAACGGCGGCGCCGGGGACGGCGGCGACGGCGGCGAGGACCTGCGCTGGGTCGCCGAGCACACCAACCCCGGCAACCTCAGCGGCACCCTGAAGGAGGCGCTGGCCGGCGCGGACGTCTTCATCGGCGTCTCCGCCCCCCGCATCCTGACCGGCGACGACATCGCCACGATGGCGCCCGGCGCGATCGTCTTCGCCCTGGCCAACCCCGAGCCCGAGGTCGACCCGGACGACGCGCTGGCACACGCGGCCGTGGTGGCCACCGGCCGCAGCGACTACCCGAACCAGATCAACAACGTGCTGGCCTTCCCGGGCGTGTTCCGCGGCCTGATCGACGCGCAGTCGAACAACGTCACGCCGGAGGTGCTGGTCGCCGCGGCGCGCGCGATCGCCTCGACGGTGGGGGACAGCGACCTGAACCCGAGCTACATCGTGCCGAGCGTGTTCCACAAGGACCTGGCCAAGACGGTGGCCGAGGCCGTGGTGGCGGCGGTGAAGGGCCAGCAGGCGGAGTGACCCGTGGTCGTGGTGCGGATGCGGGAGTAGCGTCCGCACCATGGGTACTGGGACGAAACCGGCCGGGCGCGCGGCGGGGCGGGCTCAGACGCTGCCGATGCAGGGCCTGGTGAACGCTTTGACGCGCGCGGCCTTGAGCACGCCGGGAGTGGCCAAGGGCATCGGCCGCAGGCTGATCCTGCTGTACGTCTTCGGCCGCCGCAGCGGCAAGAGGTACGCCATCCCGATCGCCTACATGGAGCACGACGGGAAAGTACTGATCGGCACCCAGTTCGGCTGGAGCCGCAACCTCCGCACCGGCGACCCGATCCAGGTCAGGTACAAAGGCAAGCTGCGCTCGGCCGACATCGAGGTGGTCGAGGACCCCGACCGGGTGGCGGAGCTGTACACGCTGATGTGCCGGGACAATCACGCCTTCGCGAAGTTCCACAACATCGGCTTCGACAGCGCGGGCACGCCGGACGCGGCGGCGGTGCGGGAGGCCGTGCGGCTGGGAGCTCGGGCGATTCTGCTGACGCCGCAGGTTGGGTAGGCCGGCTCGCCGCCGAGAACCAGGCAGCCAAACCGCGCAGCAGCCAGGCCGCTGAGTTCTCCGGTGCCGCAACCGGATGCGACGCGCGGTGCTCGGAGGTGCGCCAATCCAGCCGCGACCTTGCTGCCTGCCGTCGCGAAACGTGACGCGCCGATGCGCCGCTCAGTCGATCCGGCCGCAGCCCCAGCGCGCCGCCCTCGCTGCAAAAACCAAGCGCGGCGGTCGCGACCCAATTCGCGACCGCCGCGCGGTCCGTGTGAAGTGCCCCTTGCCCGCCCTCGCCGTCGCGGATCCGCACGTGGTGGTGAGGTGTGCGCTGTGCGCCGTTACCTGTGCGGTGTGCTGGGCTGCGTTGTGTGGTGGGGAATCGAACCCCGGCACTGCCCTCCGTGCACCATGGAGAGCCGAGATTTCCCCGTCGGCTCGTCGGGGTCGTGCGCGCCTCCGCGGCGGTTACCTGCTTCACACGGGACCTCGCCTTTCGGCGGGGTCAGTCCAGAAGGTCGACCTCCCAGTTGGCGCGTTGGATGCGGACGTCGAGTTCGCGGATGTCGCGGCTCAGGGTGTCGCCTTGGGCTCGTAGGGTGGCGACCGGTAGGGCTGACAGCATCTTCAGTTCTGAGCGCAGCTGGCGTTGGTAGCCCGTGTTCTTGCCGGCGGCGGCGTCGGCTGCGGCGGTGACCACCGCGTGGCGCAGGCGGAGGGTGTCGCGGCGGGCCAGGGCGTCGCTGAGGGTGCCGTCGGGGCCGATCGTCGCGGCCGCGTTGGTGCGGTTGATGCGGCGGATCAGGTCTTCGAGGTGGTCCAGGGCGGTGCCCGCTTCGGTCAGCAGGGCCGCGGCGTCCTCGGAGGGCTCCTCGCCCTCCTGGTAGCGCGCGTTGGCCACGATGCGGGACTTCAGCTGCTCGACGCGGCGTGCCGCGTCGGCGCGCAGGGCCAAAGCTTCAGCCACTTTCATTCCGGTCACCCCCGAGTTCCGCTGGTGTGCTCGCCAGCTGCATCAGTATCGGGGGGTGGTAGGTGGTCGTGCACCCGGAATTCGGTCCCGTGCCTGGAATTGCCGGGGAATTCCGGTCAGGCCGGAATCCCCAGCTCCACGTCCGCGCCCAGCGCCGAGAGCTTCGCCTCGAAGTCCTCGTAGCCGCGGTGGATCAGGCTGATGCCCTGGACCGTGGACGTCCCCTGGGCCGCCAGGGCCGCGATCAGGTAGCTGAAGCCGGCGCGCAGGTCGGGGATGGTCAGCTCGGCTCCGTGCAGCTTCGTGGGGCCGGAAATGACCGCCGAGTGCATGAAGTTGCGCTGGCCGAAGCGGCAGGCGCTGCCGCCGAGGCATTCGCGGTACAGCTGGATCTGGGCGCCCATGCGGTTCAGCGCCTCGGTGAAGCCCAGGCGCTGCTCGTAGACCGTCTCGTGGATGATCGACAGGCCCTGGGCCTGGGTCAGCGCCACCACCAGCGGCTGCTGCCAGTCGGTGGACAGGCCCGGGTGGACGTCCGTCTCCAGCGCCAGGGCGCGCATCTGGCCGCCGGAGTGCCAGAAGCGGATCGAGGGCTCGCCGGGGGTGTCGTCGACCTCGAAGTCTCCCCCTATGCGGCGGAAGACGTTCAGGAACGTCATCATCTCGCCCTGGGTGGCGCCGACCACGCGGATGTCGCCGCCGGTGGCCAGGGCCGCGCAGGCCCACGACGCCGTCTCCAGGCGGTCAGGGATGGCCCGGTGCGTGAAGCCGTCGAGGCGGTCCACGCCGACGATGCGGATCACGCGGTCGTTGTGCACCGAGACCATGGCGCCCATCTTCTGCAGCACCGCGATCAGGTCCACGATCTCCGGCTCGGTGGCCGCGTTGGAGAGCTCTGTCACGCCCTCGGCCAGCACCGCCGTCAGCAGCACCTGCTCGGTGGCGCCGACGCTCGGGTACGGCAGCCGGATGTGCGTGCCGCGCAGCCGCTCGGGGGCCGAGATCAGCAGCCCCTCGGGGCGCTTCTCGACCACGGCGCCGAAGGCCCGCAGCGCGTCCAGGTGGAAGTCGATCGGCCGGTCGCCGATCTTGCAGCCGCCCAGGTCCGGGATGAAGGCACGGCCCAGGCGGTGCAGCAGCGGCCCGCACAGCAGCACCGGGATGCGGCTGGTGCCGGCGTGCGCCTCGACCGCGGCGTCGCTGGCGCGCTCGACCGAGGCCGGGTCCAGGATCAGCGTGTCCGGGCTGGCCCCGCGGGTCACCGAGACGCCGTGCGCCTCCAGCAGGCCCGTGACGATCCGCACGTCCGAGATCGACGGCACGTTGTGCAGCACCGATTCACCGTGTCCGAGCAGCGCGGCCACCATCGCTTTGGGGACCAGGTTTTTCGCGCCACGGACCCGGACCTCACCGGACAGGGCGGTACCGCCGTGCACTGTCAGGACGTCGGAGGCGGTGCTCAGAGCCATGGTTCTCCACAGGTGTGTGCATCGGACCGCTCGCGTGGGGCAACACGGGGCGGGACGGGTCGGCGGCTGGTCCAGGGTACTCGAACACGGGGCGCATGCGGTCGAAGCTCGCGAAGATCGCAGTTCGTGCGAGCGTTGTCCCCGCCCGGAAGCCCTGTGTGGGCAACAGGACGTACTGATTCGAACGCTGAGGGTCGCCGTTCGCCGCCCCGCCGGGTGGCGGAAGGTCAACAGAGCGTCAAGAGGCGGTCGCGGACGCGCGGGCCTTGGGGCAAAAGGCGCCAGCGGGGGTCCGGGTGCGGGATCATGTGTGCCATGACGGACGCAGGGCGCGACGCGGGGGAGCAGGACGGCGGCAGAGTGCCGCTGGAACGGCTGACCGGCAAACTGCTGGTCGCCACCACGGTCCTGGTCGACCCCAACTTCGACCGCACGGTGGTGCTGGTCGTCGACCACGACGACGACGGCACCCTGGGCGTCGTCCTCAACCGGCCCGGGAGCCTGGACGTCGAGGACGTGCTGGAGACCTGGGCGCCGCTGGCGGCCGAGCCCCCGACGGTGTTCCTGGGCGGCCCGGTCGCGCTGGACTCGGCGCTGGGCATCGCCTGCGTGCGCCCGGAGGCGGCGGTGCCGGGTGAGGAGCCGCTGGGCTGGCGGCAGTTCTCCGGCCGCCTGGGCCTGGTGGACCTGGACGCGCCCCCCGAGGTGCTGGCCCCGGACCTGACCGCGCTGCGGATCTTCGCCGGGTACGCCGGCTGGGGCCCGGGGCAGCTGGCCGGCGAGCTGGCGCAGCGGGCCTGGTACGTGGTCGAGCCGGAGCTGGCCGACGTGTTCACCACCGAGCCCGAGGACCTGTGGCGCCGGGTGCTGCGCCGCCAGGGCGGGACCATCGCGATGGTCGCGAACTGGACCGAGGACCCGGACCTGAACTAGCGGCAACTAGCGGCGTCGGCTTGCGGTGTCAAAGATCTGATACGGCGCCGGACGGCCCGGAGCCGCGTACGGGACGCGGCGCCGGGCTGGCGACTGGCTGTGAATCGTGCCGCGAGTGCTATTGCGTCGAGCTCAGCCCCGAGCTGATGTCCTTCATGCTCGGGATCTCCGAGCCGACCGCGCCGGTCTTGAGCAGGATGCCGTAGAGCACGACCGCGAGCCCCAGTACCAGCGCCGCCTGTGCGAACGAGCGCGACCGCAGCTTGTTCTTCCGCGCCGTCCACAGCCCCAGGACCAGCAGCGCCAGCAGCACCGCGACCAGGCCCAGGATGATGTGCGCCCACGACTGGTAGGAGACCCAGTCGCGCTGCACGCCGAACGGATCCTGCTTGGTGCGCGGCACGTTGTTCTTGAAGTCCGACCACGTGCGGGCCGCGTCGTGCGCCTGGACCAGCGGGTTGACCAGCAGGTAGGCGCCGGCGGCCAGGGCCGCGACGAGCAGCGCCAGGATCGAGGCGGCGTCGATGCCGGGCAGGAAGGTCGCCGCGACGCCGGTGTTCGGCGCGTTCGGGTCGACCGGTTCGGCGAACTCGGGTTCGCCGTCGGTGGGGGAGACCCAGGTGTCCCCGGCGAAGGCGCCGGTCGCCGGGTCCTGTGCCGCCGCGGCCTCGGCGCCGGGCTGAGCGGTCGCCTCGCCGGGCTGAGCGGGCTGGCCGGGCTGGCCGGGCTGACCGCTCTGACCGCTCTGACCGGGCTGGTCGGCGGCGCGCGCCGTCGCCTCGCTCATCGCGGCCTCGACGGACTCGACGGACTCGGCAGGCTTCGCGGCGCTCGCGGTCTCGGCGGGCTTCGCCGCCCCGGACTCAGCCGGCGCCGGCGCCGTGGGCCGGTCGGCCGAACCACCAGGGGGCTGGCCGGTGTTCGGGTCCGGCTGGGTATTCGGGTTCTCGGTCACAGCATCAGTCCATTCATAACGGTTCGCACCATTGTGACCGGTTGGTAGCCCCCATCCCGGGGCGGCGCGCGGCGCGCGGTCGATGCCCCTTGTTAGCTACCCGCAGGTAAGTCATATTTGAGGAATCGTCATGTTCCATCTCCGTAGCACCCCCTCACCTGCTAGGAGCACCTGTGAACAGAACACGGCGCAGACCCCTCACGGCCCTGTTCGCGGCCACCGCGCTCACCGGCGCGCTGGTGTCGACGTGGAGCGGCACCGCTCAGGCCGTCCCGGTCCCGGCCGCCACCCACGCCGGCCCGGCGGCCATCGTCGCGATGGGCGACAGCGCGATCTCCGGCGAAGGCGCCGGGACCGACACCAACGACGGCTACGTCGCCGGTACCGACGGCCCCAGCGACTACTGCCACCGCAGCACCAAGTCCGAGATCTTCGACACCGGGCTGTCCGGCCTCACCCCGTTCGACGTCGCCTGCTCCGGCGCCCAGACCGGGGACATCGCCTCGCTCCCGCAGTACTCCGCGGTCACCGGCAGCGGCGGCGGCGACTACGGCGAGCCGAAGCAGGACACGCAGCTGGCCGCCATCGCGAAGACGGACACCGTGAAGATGGTCGTGCTGACCATCGGCGCCAACGACGACTTCGACTTCACCGGGATCATGGAGGCCTGCCTCAACCAGTACTTCCCGATCCCGCAGTCGCAGGGCTGCCGGGACACCATCGGCACCGCCGAGATCCAGCGGCGGGCCGCGGCCGTGCAGCCGAAGGTGGTCGCGGCGATCGAGGACGTCCGGCAGACCATGCGCAACGCCGGCTACGCGGACTCGGACTACCAGCTCGTCTTCCAGTCCTACTTCACGCCGATCACCCCGGACCTGCGCTCGGGCGTCGACAACTACGTCAGCAAGGTCGCCAACGGCTGCCCGGCCGCCACCGAGGACCTGGCCTGGGGCCACAACCTGGTGGTGCCGCTGTTCTCCGACGCGCTGCGGCACGCCGCCGAGCAGGTGCCCGGCGTGCGGTACCTGGACCAGCGGCGCGTCAGCTACGGCCACGAGGTCTGCGCGGAGCTCACGTCCTCGCCGTACGAGTACACCAACGGCGACGTCATCGACACCTCGGAGATGACCCGCAACGGCTGCGACCAGAAGGTCCTGTTCGGCGGCCTGATCTGCATGGACGAGATCCGGCAGTCCTACCACCTGCGGGTCGCCGGCTACCAGGGCGAGGGCGCGTGCCTCGGCGACTTCTACGCGTCGGCGAACGCTGAGTCGTACTGCACGCTGGACCAGCAGGACGGCACCGCGATCCGGCCCTTGAGCCCCGGTCAGCCCTGGCTGGACCAGGTCGACGACGGGGGCTGGTTCCAGCTGACCAGCAAGGCGAGCGGGAACGTCTGGGACTTCTCCGGCGGCGGCACCGACGGCGACTCGACCAACGGCCGGCCGCTGATCACCTACGCGGCCACCGGCGGGCTGAACCAGTCCTTCGTGACCGAGATCAAGGCCGACGGCTCCTACGAGGTCGACTTCAGCGGCAACCGGAACATGTGCCTGGACGCCACCGGCGGTCAGGCCGCGGCCGGCGTGAAGCTGGAGCAGTGGGGCTGCAACGGCAACGCGAACCAGCACTGGTTCTTCAAGCCGGAAGGCGGCGGCTACTACGCGGTGTCGTCGGCGCAGAACCAGGATCTGGTCGCCACGATCGGCGGCTCGACCGACGGCTCCGGGAATCCGGTGATCGAGCTCCAGCCGTATTCCGGCGCCGCGAACCAGCTCTGGCAGCTCAACGAACTGGGGATCGTTTACCTGCACGGGTAGCCCCCGTGACCTGCAGGTAACGATCCAGTGCCGCGTCGTACCCCAACGCTGCTCGCCGGGGTGCGGCGCGGCATAGACTCAAGAGCATGAGCACGCCGACTTTCGAACCGGACACGGACACCGGCGGCTCGACGATCGTCGAGGAACGCGTCGAGTCCGACTACCGCTACGAGCCCGGTGATGAGGAGCGCTTCGCGCACTACGCCGAGCGGGACAAGATCATGGAGGCGTCCGTCTTCGGGACGCCGCTGGTGGCGCTGTGCGGGAAGGTGTGGGTGCCCTCGCGGGACCCGAGCCGGTTCCCCGTGTGCCCGGAGTGCAAGGAGATCTTCGAGGGCCTGGAGCCCGGCGGCGGTGACGGCGACGGGGACGGCGGGACGAGCTGACCGGGATGATTCGGCCGGACGGTTTCGGGCCGTCCGGCGACGGGGGATTCGGGGGCGATGCGGGCGGTGCGGTGCCGGCCGGCGGTCACGCGCTGCCGGTGCGGGCCGCCGGCAGCCCGGAGGGTGCGCTGGTCTTCGGCGGCGAGGGCGAGCGGCCCGGGTTCGAGCTGGGCGCTTTCGACACCGATGAGGACGACGGCGAGATAGCCGGGACGGCCGACGAGGTCGGAGCGGGCGCGCCGGCGGCGAGCTGGTTCGACGGCGCTGGTACTTCGGGCACCTCGGGCGCTTCAGCTGGAGCAGGCTCAGCCGGCGCAGGCTCCGGCGGCGCAGGCGTGCCGGCGGAAGCAGGTGCCGGAACCGGAGCAGGAGCAGGAGCAGGTCCAGTCGGCGCCGGTACGTCGGCCGATGGCGTGTTGCCGGGCTCGGCAGCCGACCAGGCTCCGCCCGCAGTGGGCCCCGGCCTGGCCGGCTCCCCGGTAGCCGCCCCGCGCTCCCTGTTCGGCCCGCAAAGCGTGGTCGAAGCCGTGCAGGTCCTGGCCGAGCACCCGGACGCGGTGATCATCGCCGGCGGCACCGTCGCCATGCCGGAGATCACCGAGGGCCGCCGCCACCCCGGCGCGGTCCTCACCCTGCACCGCTGCGCCGAACTGCGCGGCTGGTCGACCGGGCCCGGCGAGGTGCTGCTGCACGCCGGCCTGACACTGGCCGAGATGTCGCAGCGCGACCTGCGCCAGCAGGTCCCGGCGCTGAACCAGGCCGCGCGCACGGTCGGCGCGCCGCACGTCCGCGCCAACGCCACCCTCGGCGGCAACCTGGTGGTCGGCCCGGCCTCGGCGGACCTGCCGGTGGTGCTCGCCGCGCTCGGCGCGTCCGTGCTGGTGGCCTCCGCCGACGGTGTGCGCACGGTCTCGGTGTCCGACTTCTACGACCGCGACGGCGTCCCGCAGCTCACCCCCGGCGAACTCGTCGTCGGCGCGCGGGTGCCGGTCGTCGAGGGCATGCAGGGCTTCATGAAGATCGGGGTCCGCGGCGGCATCTCGCGGTCGATCCTGTCGATCATGCTGGCCGTGGATCCGGCGCGGCGCAGCGCGACCTGCGTCGTCGGCGCGATGGCGCTGGCCGCGCTGCCGTCCGGCACCGGCCGCGGCGGGCTGCCGACCCTGCTGCGCGCCGACCACGCCGACCGCTGGCTGGCCGAGCAGGTGGACTGGGAGGCCGGCGCGATCGCCGACCCGACCGTCTACGAGACCTTCGGCCGCCTGGTCGCCGACTCGCTCGTCTACGGCGACGGGAGCGGCACCCTCGGCGGGGGCGGCGACCCGTATCGTCGGAAAGCCGTGGAGATCTGCGCCCGCCGGGCGCTGCTGCGCGCGCTGCCGCCGCTGGGCTGGCTGGACCAGGTCCGCGAGTTGCAGAAGCGGGCCGACTTCCAGCGTGCCAAGCAGCGGGTGGAACGGGCCGAGCAGGCGCGGAACCAGGACCGGTAGCCGGTAGTTCAGTAGGACAGTGGGACTTTTTGGGCCGCCGGCATCCGCCGGCGCCGCCGGGCGAAGGGGATGGACCAGTGAGCCACAGGTGAGCGAGTCGGCGGTGGAATGGCCGGCCGTGGGCCTGACGCTGCGCGTCGACGGGCACGAATATCCGGTGCCGCAGGTGTGGATCGGCGACTCGCTGCTGGCGGTGTTGCGCGAGCGCCTGGACCTCGACGAGCCGCGCGACGGCTGCGGGGTCGGCGAATGCGGGTCCTGTCTGGTCACGCTCGACGGCCGGCTGGCGGCGGCGTGCCTGGTGCCCGCGGTCGCCGCGGCGGACCGGGACGTGCGCACGCCCCAGGACGCGGCGTTCGAGGCGGCCCGCGAGGCGGTCGAGGCCGCCAACGCCAGCCCCTGCGGATTCTGCGCCCCGGCGCTCACCGTCGCCATCACCGATCTGTTGCACCGCAACGCCGATCCGGGGCCGGCGGCGGTCCGGGAGGCGCTGGCCGGGATCGTCTGCCGCTGCGCCGAGTCCGGACGCTGGATCGAGGCGGTGGCCCGGGCCGGGGAGGCCGGCGTCGGGGACGCGGGCGCCGCCGGACCCGGGATCTCCGACTCCGGCGAGATGCCGGCGTACGTGGTCGAGGCCGGGGAGCCCGCGTGACCGAGCCCAAGTTCCCCGCCGACCTGCGGGCCGAGGGCATGCTGTGGATGGGCGTCACCCGCTCCCCGCACGCCAGCGCCGCGATCCGCGGCCTGGACATGCGGCCGGCGCGCGCCATCGCCGGCGTGCACGCCGTGCTCTCCGCCGCCGACCTGCCTGGCTACAACTTCCACGGCCCGCGCTCCATCGACCAGCCGGTGCTGGCCGCCGACGTGGCCCGGTACATCGGCGAGCCGGTGGCCGTGGTGGCCGCCGAGCACCCGGCGCTGGCGCGCGCCGCGGCCGAGCGCGTGCGCGTGATCTGGGACCCGCTGCGGCCCCTGCACGACCCGGATCAGGCCTCGACGGCGCCGCCGATCCACCCGGACGGCAACGTCCTGCACACCACCACCCTGGCCTTCGGCACCGAGCCGGCGACGCTGGCCGATCCGGCGAGCGCCGAGTCCGCGGGGCGCAAGATCGTCGAGGGCGAGTACGTCTTCGACGGCGTCGCCTCCCGGCCCGCGGCTCCGGCCGTGGTGATCGCGGTGCCCAACGGCGAGCGCGGGATCGAGATCTACGTCGCGACCGTCTCCCCGCGCGGCGACCGCGAGGTGGTCGCGCAGTGCCTGGGCCTGCCGGTGGAGAAGGTGCACGTCATCCCGACCCGGGTCGGCGGCGCCGACACCCACCGCGAGGACGTGGGCCTGCAGGTGCAGGCGGCGCTGCTGGCGATGGCCACCGGCCGGCCGGTGAAGGCGGTCGTCCCGCGCGACGCCCCGGCGCATCCGGGACGCCCGGCGGCGCAGCTGCGCTACCGGCACGTGGTGGGCGAGGACGGCAGCCTGGTCGCGGTCGAGGCCGACATCCTGCTCGACGGCGGCGCCTACGCCTCCACCACGATCGACATCCTGGAGGAGGCCTGCCGGCTGGCGGTCGGGCCCTACCGGGTGCCGAACGTGCGGGTCACCGGCCGCGTGGTCCGCACGAACAACCCGCCGACCGGCCGGGTGCGCGGCGGCGGCGGGGCGCTGACGTGCGCGGCCTACGAGGCGCAGATGGACGCCGCGGGTTCGGCGGTGGGCCTGGGCGGCCTGGAGGTCCGGCTTCGCAACCTGCTGCGACCCGGCGACCTGGTCCCGGACGCGAGTGATCCGCTGGGCAAGCCGGCCGCGGCCCCGGTGCCGATCCCGGACTGCCTGCACGAGATCCTCGACACCCCGATGCCGAACTTCCCGCCGGGGCCGGACATCCGCGAATACCCGGGAACCGTCGGGCGGACCGGGGAGCTGACCCGGATCCGGCGCGGGGTCGGCGTCGCGCTGGGCATGGCCGACCTGTCGAACCCGACGCAGCTGGGGGAGTACGCGACCGCTGTCGTGCTGGTCTCGATGACCGCGGAGGGCCCGGCCGCGACCGTGGCCTGCTCGGCCGTGGAGACCGGCTCGGGCCTGCACGACCTGATCCGCGTCACGGTCGAGCGCACGCTGGGCATCGCGCCGGAGCGGGTCGCCGTCCGGGCGCCGGAGGACCCCGGCTCGCTGCCCTCGTCGTCGGCCGTCACGCATCCGGCGTGGGTGCACGGCAGCGCGGTCGAGGCGGCGGCGAAGCAGGTCCGTGCGAAGCTCTTCCGGTCGCTGGCCGAGCAGATAGGCATCGACGGCGGGCTGCTGAAGGTCATCGACGGCTACCTGGTCTCGCACGACGACGTCTTCCATCTCCCCCTCGACGACGCCTACCGGCAGTGCCTCCAGTCCGGCCGCGTGGTGCGCGGCGACGGCGAGTTCCGCATGGTGACCATGCCGGCCCTGACCGGCACCTCGGACGCGGCCAGCGTCGCGGTCGGCGCGGTGCGCGCGGTGGTGGACGTGGACACCGAACTCGGCCTGGTGAACGTGATCCAGGTGGCGATCGCGCAGGACGCGGGCCGGGTCGCGGTGATGGACCGGGCCGTGCACCGGGTCGCCTCCGGAGCCGTGGCCGGCGCCGGCTTCGTCCTGTCCGAGGGCTCGGATCTGCCCTTCGGCTGGGGCGAACCCTCGACGATGGACGCCCCGGAGGTCGTGGTCGCCGCGCTGCTGGAGACCGCCGAGGAGGCGAAGGAGGAGATCGGCCCGGACGGCCTGCCGGTCGCCGCGCCGCCGCTGGGCGGCATGAAGCCGGTCGGCGACCTGTCGGTGATGGCGACCCCGGCCGCGGTGCTGGCCGCGATCCGGGACGCGGTGGGGGATCCGCAGGGTGGGTCACCGCTTCGACTGCCGTTGCGACCCGATCGGGCGTGGTGGGTTCTCGGGTGAGGTAATCTCGGGGGTCGGTCCTTACGGACCGCGCGTTCGAAGGCGTGAGTAGGCACAGCAAGCGGGTGGAATAAGAGGAGGAACCGTGAGCATCTCGGCGGCCTCCCATCTGTCCCCGTCCTACCCGGACCGGGCCGCGCGCGGCACCGCGGGGCGGCTGCGGGCCTGGCAGCAGGCGGCGCTGGAGCAGTACATGGAGCGCGAGCCGCGGGACTTCCTGGCTGTCGCGACCCCCGGCGCGGGCAAGACCACCTTCGCGCTGCGCATCGCCACGGAGCTGCTGGACCGGCACGTGGTGAACACCATCACGATCGTGGCGCCGACCGAGCACCTGAAGACGCAGTGGGCTGAGGCGGCGCACCGGGTCGGGATAAAGATCGACCCCAACTACAGCGGCGTGACCGGCGGCACCTCCCGGGACTACCAGGGCATCGCGGTGACCTACGCCGGCGTGGCCGCGCACCCGATGCTGCACCGGAACCGCGTCGAGGGTCGCAGGACCCTGGTGATCCTGGACGAGATCCACCACGCCGGCGACTCCAAGTCGTGGGGCGAGGCGGCCTACGAGGCCTTCGAGCCGGCGACCCGGCGCCTGGCCCTGACCGGCACGCCCTTCCGCTCGGACACGAACCCGATCCCGTTCGTGACCTACGCGCCCGACAACGAGGGCATCCGCCGCAGCATCGCGGACTACTCGTACGGCTACGGCGAGGCGCTCACCGACGGCGTCGTGCGTCCGGTCGTGTTCATGTCGTACGCGGGCCGGATGCGCTGGCGCACCAAGGCCGGCGACGAGATCGCCATGCAGCTCAACGAGCCGATGACGAACGACGCCGTCAAACAGGCCTGGCGCACCGCGCTGGACCCGGCCGGCGACTGGATGCCGCAGGTGCTGCGCGCCGCGGACCGCCGGCTGCGCGAGGTGCGGCGCGGCATCCCGGACGCCGGCGGGCTGGTCATCGCCACCGACCAGGGCGCCGCCCGGGCCTACGCGGACATGCTCAAGGACATCACCGGACAGCGGCCGACGGTCGTGGTCTCGGACGACCCCGACTCCTCGAAGAACATCTCCGAGTTCACCGAAAACGACGACCGCTGGATGGTCGCGGTCCGCATGGTGTCCGAGGGCGTCGACGTCCCGCGCCTGGCGGTCGGCGTATACGCCACCGGCATCTCCACGCCGCTGTTCTTCGCCCAGGCCGTCGGCCGCTTCGTGCGCGCCCGCCGGCACGGCGAGACGGCGTCGGTCTTCGTGCCCTCGATCCCGATGCTCCTCGAGTTCGCGAACGAGATGGAGAAGCAGCGCGACCACGCGCTGGACAAGCCGACCCAGGCCACCACGACCGAGGACGTCTGGGGCGAGGAAGAGGCACTGCTCGCGGAGGCCAACCGCACCGAAAAGGAGCAGGGCTACGAAGAGGAACTCTTCACCTTCCAGGCCCTGAACTCCGAGGCCGAGTTCGACCGGGTCCTCTACGACGGCGCGGAGTTCGGCCTCCCGGCCGACCCGGGCTCGCGCGAGGAGGCGGAGTACCTGGGCCTGCCGGGGCTGCTGGACCCGGAGCACATCAAGGTTCTGCTGGCGAAGCGGCAGCAGATGCACCTGAGCAGCGCACGCAAGAAGGCGCTGTTGCGGTCACAGGCCGAGGCGATCGTCGGGGCCGAGGAACGTCCGGTGATGACGCGCAAGCAGCTGCTGGAGCTCCGGAAGGAGCTGCAGGGGCTGGTCGGCGCGTGGCACCACAAGACCGGCAAGCCGCACGGGACCATCCACGGCGAGCTGCGGCGGACGTGCGGGGGGCCGGCGGTGGCGCAGGCTACTGCTACGCAGTTGCAGAAGCGGATTGACATGGTGCGGCGGTGGGCTGCCGAGGGCGGGTATTAGGCGCTGGTCGTTGCCCTGCCGCCTGCCGCGGTTGCTGGCCCGAACAAGCCCCTTAGCCGGCAGCAGGTCAGTGCACGCTGCCAGGCTACTTGTCCGTCCGAAGATTTTGTAAGCTCAGTATTCTGCATTTGGCTTGAGCAGCGACGACTTGCTTCGCGCCAGACCCAGCTCAGTTCCTGCCGGACTCGCTGCAGCGGCCATGCGCTGTAGTCGGCGTCTCGCTGCGGTCGGCGACTCGAAACGGGGAGGCTTCGGGGGATGGCACGTCCTACTGGTTGGGACATTCTGGGCTTGGATGGCGACCCCACGCCGGGCGTGGTGGAGTCGGTGCAGGCTTTGGCGAGGGAGTTCGGGGATTTCGCGCATGATGTGGAGGCGGCGTATCGAAGCCTGAACGCGTTCGGCTCCGACACGGCGGCGATGCAGTGGGTCGGTCAGACCGCTGATTCGTTCAAGAACCAGTACGGTCCGTTGCCGGGGCGTTTGCAGAAGCTGTACACGTCTTACAGCGAGGCCTCCGACGCACTGTCCGCGTACGCGCCAGCGTTGCAGGCAGCCCAGTCCAAGGCTGATGCCGCGCTGCGGCAGGCTCAGGACGCGAACGCGGACCTGCAGCGCGCCACCACCAACGCCAACAGCGCGGCGGCCGATTTGAAGACGGCGCAGCAGAACCACGCCGCCAGCCCCAACCCGCAGGCGGTCACCGACGCCCAAACCGCGCACGACACCGCGCAAACCAACCTGACCAACGCCAAAGCCACAATGGCCGCGTTGACCAAACAGGCCAACGACGCCTACCACGACCGCATCACCGCCGCCCAAGCCTGCGCCCGCGCCATCGGCCACGCCCAATCCGACGGCATCCACAACAAGCACTGGTGGGAACACCTCGGCGCGGACCTGGCCGAGTGGGGCGGCAAGATCGCCGAGATCGCCAACGACCTCGCGCCGATCCTGGACGTCCTGGCCCTGGCCACCTCCTGGATCCCCGGCGTCGACGTCATCACCGCCGGACTCGCGGAAGCTGACAACCTGATCGCCCTGGCGGGGACGGGTCTGGAGATCGCCGGCGACGCCATGCAGGGCCACTGGGGCGATGCCCTGATGGGCGCCGGCATGCTCGGGCTCACCTTCCTCGGCGGCAAGGCCATTGAGAAGTTCGGTGGTGCCGCGCTGGAGCGGATCGGCGCCCGAGCCAACAAAGAAGCCCTGACCGCCGGCGACCCGGTCGACGTGGTGTCCGGTCAGATGCTGCTGAAGGGGGACACCGACCTTTTCCTGCCCGGTGTGCTCCCGCTCGTGGTGGGTCGTTCCTATGCGTCGGCCTACTCCGCCGGCCGGTTGTTCGGCCCCGGCTGGGCGTCCTTCCTCGACCAGCGGGTCTCCGTCAACGCCGCGGGCATTCACTTCGCCGGCGAGGACTGCCAGGTCCTCGACTTCCCGATCCCGGTCGGCGCCGAGCCGGTGCACACGGCACGGGGCGAGCTGTTGTCCCTGACGTGGGATCGCGAGAACGACGAGATCCGGATCGAGTCGGTCCGCGGCGGGACGACATGGCACTTCGGCGTGGTGCACCATCGCGAGGAAGCCGGCCAGATCCGTGATCTGACCGCCCTGTCCGACCGCAACGGCAACCGAATAGAGATCCTGCGAACCGCCGACGGAATCCCGACCGGCATCGAGCACTACGGCGGCTACCGCGTCGCCATCGACGTCGGCCCGACGGCCGGCGGGCCGCGCCTCACCGGCATCCGCCTCCTCGACGCGACCGAGGGCAGCGTCCTCGTCCGCGAGTTCGGCTACGACGAAGCGGGCCGCCTCACTGAAATGGTCGACGCCTCGGCCACGGCCTTCCGGTACGTCTACGACGACGCCGACCGGATCACCGCCTGGATCGACCGCAACGGCGTCACGTACCGGTACGAGTACGACGAGGCGGGGCGCGTCGTCCGGGGCTCGAACCCGGAGGGTCTGCTCGCCGCCGCGTTCGCCTACGACGACGAGGCCCGTACCACGGTCGTCACCGACTCCCTCGGCTTCCGGACGACCTACCGCCATGACGAGAACGGCCACCCGGACCTGATCACCGACGCCCTCGGCGGGGTGCGCGAAATACGCTCCGATCCGCGCGGCCACCTGATGCGCCAGGTCGACCAGTTGGGACAGGTCACCGAGTTCGTCCGCGACGACCGCGGCAACGAGCTCGGCGTCAACCGGTCGGACGGCACGCGGGTGCGGGCCGCCTACAACGCGTTCGACCGCCCGGTGGAACTCACCGCGCCCGACGGCGCGGTGTGGCGCTACGAGTACGACGCACGCGGCCGGCTCATCGCCGTGACCGATCCCCTGGGGGCGGTCAGCGGCTTCCGTTACGACGAACGAGGATTTCTGACGCGGTCGTCGGACGCGCTGGGCGCGTCGCAGCGCCATGTCTGCGACGCGGCTGGGCTTCCGGTCGAGGTGGTGGACCCGACCGGCGGAGTCGTCCGCTGCCGTCGCGACGCGTTCGGCCGCATCGTCGAGTACGTCGATCCCCTCGGCGCGGTCACGACGATCGAGCGCGACGCCCTGGGCCGTCCGGTCCGCGAGACCGCGCCGGACGGGACCACGCAGCGCTGGGAGTACGACCCCGAGGGCAACCTCGTCGCCTACACCACCCCGGCGGGGGCGGTCACCGTGTTCGAATACGGGCCCTTCGACAAGGTCACGGCCCGCACCGATCCCGACGGCGGCCGCTACCTGTTCGGCTACGACAGCGAGCTGCGCCTGGCCACGGTCACCGGTCCGACCGGGCTGACCTGGCGCTACGAGCACGACGCGGTCGGCAACCTGGTCGGCGAGACCTCCTTCGACGGCGTCGGGCTCGCCTATCGCCTCGACGCCGCGGGCCGCCTGGTCGCCCGGACCGGCCCGGACGGCACGGACGTCACCTTCGTGCGCGACGGGCAGGGCCGTGTGGTGGAACGGTACGCGGGAGGCGACGTCTTCCGTTACGCCTACGACGAGGCGGGGCGGCTGCGGGCGGCGACCGGGGCCGGATCGACGATCTCGTACGAGCGCGACGCGCTCGGCCGCGTGACCGCCGAGACAGTGGACGGCCGCACGCTCGTGAACGTCTACGACGCCGTCGGGCAGCGCACCGAGCGGACCACGCCGGGCGGCGTCACGACCCGGTGGAGCTATGACGCCTCCGGCCGCCACCAGAGCGCTACGGGGACGGCCGGGGCCCTGGAATTCCGGTACGACGCGGCCGGGCGCGAGACACTCCGCCTGCTCGGCCCCGGAGCTTCGCTGAGCCAGACCTATGACTCGGTCGGACGGCCCCTCGTCCAGGGCATCTGGTCGCACCCGGGGCAGGACCCCGCAGCGGCGGCCCGAGCTGCCGAGCCGGTGTCGTTGCAGAGCCGGAGTGTCAGCTACCGCGCCGACGGACTCCCGGTGGAGGCCAGGGACGCGCTCCGCGGCACGACTGTCTACCAGCTCGACCTCTCCGGCCGGGTGACCGCGGTCGAGGCCGCGTCCTGGCGTGAGACCTATGCCTACGACGCACTGGGCAATCTGAGCCTCGCGCAGACACCGCAGCTCCAGGACCAGGACCGCGACGAGCCCGCTTCGCGCGAACGCACCCACACCGGCACCCGGATCGACCGCGACCACCGCACGACCTACGAGTACGACGACGCCGGACAGTTGGTCCGCAAGATCCGCCGAACGCTGTCCGGCGGACGCCGGATCTGGACGTACAGCTGGGACGCGGACGGCCGCTTGACCGGCTTCACGGGACCCGACGGAGACACCTGGTCCTACAGCTACGACCCGCTGGACCGGCGCACGGCCAAAACCCGGATCGCCGCCGACGGCACGGTCGCTGACACCGTCCGCTTCAGCTGGGACGGACCTCGGGTCGCCGAGGAACTGCGGATCGCCCCCGACGGCCGCAGCACCACGGTCACGTGGGACTACGAGCCGCGCGGATTCAAGCCGGTGGCGCAGACCCGGCGGAGCTGGGCCGCCGACGCTCCGCAGGAGGAGATCGACGAGGAGTTCCACGCGATCGTCACGGACGCCGTCGGCACCCCGATGGAGTTGGTCACCTCCGACGGTCGGCTGGCGTGGTACACCACCCGCTCGCTGTACGGTCGGCGAATCGTGGCGCCGGAGAGCACCACCGACTGCCCGCTCGGCTTCCCCGGCCAGTACCGGGACGACGAGAGCGGCCTGTATTACAACGTCCACCGGTACTACGACCCGGAGACGGCGGCGTACCTGTCGCCCGACCCCCTCGGTTTCGCGCCGGCCGACAACAACACCGCGTACGTCACGAACCCGCTGGTCGAGAGCGACCCGCTCGGCCTGTTCTCCTGCCCGATCGCCGTGGGCAAGGAACTGGAGGGCATGCGCGGCGGGATGGGCATGAAGACCGTCGACGAGGAGGACGCGATCGCTGCCCCGTACCTCGCGGCGGGCAAGAACCCTCCGCCGGGAACCCTCAACACCCTCGGGAAGATGGAGTTCGACGGCGGCCGCGAACCCGTCTACGGCATCAACGGCCGACTGGCCGAGCGCACCGACGCCTACCCCGGCAAGGGCAACAGCTTGATGCCGCAGTCGTACGTGGACCACGCTGAGGGCGACATGGCCTATCAGGCATCCCAGCGCGGTTACAGCGGCGGCAATGCCGCGATCTACACCGACCGCAACCAGTGCGGTTTCTGCAACAGGTCCATCAAGGGGTACGTGAAGTTGCTGAACCTGGACTCGATCACCGTCTACGATCCCCGTGGACTGGTCGGCGTCTGGGACGCGACCGGCAAGATCGCATAGGCTGCCGGAACCGCGAAACGGTGCAGGGAGAGACAATCGTGGATTACCAGATCACCTTGATGTATCCGACCCATGTCGAGAAGACAGTGACCCGAGCCGATCTGCCGGCCGAGTACGCACAGCTCAAGACGGCCAACGCACCGAACGTCTCCTGGGGCGAGGACACCGACAGGTCGCTGATCGTGCAGGTCGCGGACGACTACTGCGTGGTCAGCATGGCCTCGGACGACGACTACTTCTACCTCCAGACGTCCGACGACGACGAACTCGTCACGATCATCATGGGCGGCGTCGACGGGCAGGTGCCGAAGGGGGCGCTCGTGGACAGGGAACTGGGACTGGAAGCCCTGCTGCGAGTCGACGACTGGCCGGCTCTGCTCACCGAGTACACGTGGGTCAGCGCCTACTGATCGACTCCAGCCGCACCCGCCACCAGGTCAAACCGCCGGGACTACTGGATAGCCGGCCACCGCGGCGACTTTCGCGACCGCCGCGAAATCAGCATCGGGGTTGAGCACGCGGACGAGCTCCGCAGTCAGCGGCTCTCCGGCGAAAACCGCCCGCACCGCCTCCGCGTCGATCTCCCGCTCGAAGTAGTACTTGGCGTGATCGATGTAGCCCGCAACGCCGCCCTCAAGGACGCTGCCGAACATCCAGCCTGATCCGTCGGTGGAGGAGGCGTCGCCGTCGAACTCGACCGGGCCGCAGTGCCAGGCGCTGTCGGCGGTTTCGCGCCAGATGCAGAGGGTCGCGTCGAAGAACTCCTCGAACAGGAACGCCTTCTCCTCGGTCCAGCGGGCCAGGGTGGGCGGGAGTCCGTCGAGCAGGCCCGGCCAGTGTGCGCGGGGTTCGTCGCGCCAGGGTGTGGCCTCGGATTCGTGGTCGAAGCCGTAGAGGAAGACGCCTGCTGGTTCGAAGGCGATGTCCCAGTGGTCGCCGCCGCCGTTGTCCATGCGGGCCAGGTCGACTCCCGGCTGCCAGGCGGCGGTGAACATGTACTTCGGGTATTTGAGGCTGAAGGCCGCGTCGAGTACGCCGAACGCGCGGCAGGTGGTGCGCAGCTCCTCCGGCTCGGGGAGCCGTGCTGCCAGATCCTGGACGGTCACGGGGCTATTGAACAGCATCGCTATTGAAGATCACCGGGCTCCCGTAGCAGCAAGCCGAGGACGAGGCCCGCGATCGGCACCGCGCACAGCGCGGTGAGCACCCCCTGCGGCCCGCTGTGCTCGGCGATCAGGCCGAACACCGGCGCCAGCAGGCCGCCGGCGCTGACGCCGAGCCCGAGGGTGACGCCGGCCGCGGTGCCCGGGCGTCCCGGCAGGTAGTCCTGGCCGAGTTTCACCAGCACGGCGAACGGGATGTTCAGCGCGAGTCCGGTCAGGACCGCGAACGCCAGCGGTGCGATGCTGCCGGGGCACATGCGCAGCGCCACCAGCATCGGCACGGTCAGCGCGGTGCCGAGTTGCACCGTGCGCACCATCCCGAAGCGGTCGGCGATGCGTCCGCCGAGCAGCGTGCCCGCGACGCCGCCGACCAGGAAGCAGGCGAGGGCCGCGCCGGCCAGGGTGCGGGAGGCGTGCAGGTGCTTGAGCCAGTACAGCTCGATGAAGGTGTTGATGCCGAAGAACGCCGCCGAGCGGACCACCTCGACGCCGGTCAGCGCGGCGAAGGGGCCCCAGCGGTCGTGGCCGCCGGTCGTCGTCGCGTGCGCGTGCCGGGTGCCGCTGCGCTTCTTGAGCAGCACCAAGGCGATGAGCCACGCCGGCGGGATGAACAGGGCCGTCGCGCCGACGCCCCACGCGTTCAGCGCGGGCGTCGCCAGTACCGGTGCCAGGAAGAAGCCGACGCTGCCGCCGGCCGCGAAGACGCTCATCGCGCTCGCGCTGTCGCCGGCGGCCTCGCGGGCCGAGCGGCCGGCCGCGGGGTGGAACATCGCGACTCCGAGTCCTGATATCAGGATGCAGAGCCAGACCAGTGCGTACGGGCCCGCCAGGCCCGACAGCCCCAGGCCGGTCCCGGCGATCGCGACGCCGACCGCGGCCATCCGGGGCAGCCGCCACCGGTCCACGGCCAGGCCGATCGCCGGTTGTGGGAGCGCGCTGCCGAGGGTCGCGGCGAGCGTGAGGCCGGAGGCGGCGAGGTAGCTGTAGTGCCGTTCCAGGACGAAGTAGGGGACGCTGGCCGGGACGAGGCCCTGGTACATGTCGTCGACGGCGTGCGCCAGGCCCCAGACGGCCATGCGGTTGCGGACTCCGCGCGGGCTCGCCGGATCGGGCGCGTCCGTCGTTCCGGAAGCCTCCGGTGTTTTCGGTGCGGTCAGGCTCATGGACTCCACGATCGCGCCGCGCACCCCTGTCCGGCTTCCGATATCCTGCCGATTGATGTCGGAAAACCGCCTAGTCCTCACCGGCCCCACCCGCCACCCGCTCATGCCCGGCGAGCAGGTGGAACGCCACGACCACGACGTGAACCAGCTCGTCTACCCGCTCAGCGGGATGCTGGAGGTCGCCACCTCGGCCGGGGTGTGGATGGTGCCGCCGCACCGCGCCGCCTGGATCCCGGCCCGGGTCCCGCACGCGCACCGGGCGCACGGCCCCACCGAGATGCGGACCCTGATTTTCCCGGCCGCCACCAACCCGCTGCACCTGGACAGCCCGACGGTCCTGGCCGTGGATCCGCTGCTGCGTGAGGTGATCGCCGCCCTCACCACCGAGGACCCGGGCCCCCGGCAGCGCCGCACCCTCGAACAGGTGGCGCTGGACCGGCTGCGCACCGTCGACGAACTCCCGCTGCGCCTGCTCTGGCCGCGCGACGACCGCCTCGCGACGATCGCCCGCACCCTCGCCGACAACCCCGCCGACGACCGCGGCCTGGCCGCCCTCGGCCGCGAAGCCGGCGCCGCCGAGCGCACCCTCAGCCGCCTGTTCCGCGCCGAGACCGGCATGACGTTCCCGCAGTGGCGCACGCAGCTGCGCCTCCAACACGCGATGGCGCTGCTGGCGACCGGCGAGGCGGTGACGACGGTCGCGACGGCGTGCGGGTTCGCCACGCCGAGCGCGTTCATCGAGACCTTCCGGAAGGGGCTGGGGACGACGCCGGGGCGGTATCGGGCGAGTGCGAACCCGCCGACGGGGTAGATCGATGGTTGTGACGAGGTTGCTGGAAACCGCCACCGCGCCGCCCCGCGATCGCCTGGCCGGGCCCGGTCCGGCCCACTCTTTTCTGATAGGCCGTCAGATGACATACTCCGCGCCATGACGCCCAAGGGACTGAAGCGCACAGCGCAGACGCTCGCCCGCCAACCCTGGTTCGTGGCGGTCGGCAAACACACGATCCCGCGCGTGGACCGCGTGCTGTACAAGGTGACGCGCGGCCGCGTCGGCGCCATGAGCCCCTCGGGCCTGACCGGCCTGCTGCTCACGACGGTGGGCCGCAAGACCGGCAAGGAACGCTCCGTGCCGCTGCTGTACGTGGGGCACGAGGGCAAGTACTACCTCACCGGCTCGAACTGGGGCCAGGAGCACCATCCGGTGTGGACGCTGAACCTGATGGCGACCCCCGAGGCGACGCTGACGGTCAAGGGCAAGAAGATCCCGGTCACGGCGCGGCTGTTGGAAGGCGACGAGCGAACGGCCATCTGGCCGGTGCTGACCACGACCTGGCCGAACTTCGACGTCTACACGGAGCGGAGCGGGCGCGAGTTGCGGGTCTTCGAGCTGACGCCGCGGTGAGGTGCGGGGCCGCGCCCTACTTCAGCGCAGCCGAAATCTCCGCCGCCGCCTGTATCACCCGAGGCGCGACGGCCCCCACGTCCAACGGCGCGAACGACACCACCCCCACGCTCGCCTCCAGCCCCGGCACCGCGCGGATCGGCGCCGCGATCCCGTGCGCCCCGGCCTGGAGCTCGCCCTCGCTCACCGTGTACAGCGTCGCAGCGTCCTGAATACCGCCGCGTCCCGCCGCCGACCGCCCGAGCAGGATCGCCTTCCCCGCGGCCCCCTGCCCCAGCCGGTGCCGCGATCCCACGCGATACGCCATGTGATAGTCCGTCCACGTCGGCTCCACCACCGCGATCGCCAGCGCGTCCGGCCCCTCGGCGACCGTCAGGTGCGCCGTCGCGCCCACCGCCTCGGCCAGCCGCCGCAGCGGCGGCGTCGCGGCCTCGCGCAGCAGCGGGTGCACGCGCGCGGCCAGCCGCAGCACGCCGACGCCGAGGTGCACGCGGCCGTCCGGATCCCGCCTCGCCAGGCCGTGCGCCTCCAGGGTGGCGACGAGGCGGTAGCCGGCGGTGCGCGGGGCCCCGACGCGTTCGGCCAGTTGGGCGACCGTCAGGCCGGAGGTGGCGTCCGCCAGCGCTGTGAGCACGCGGATCCCCCGGTCCAGAGTCTGGCTGGTCTCCGGTTCCGGCGCGGGATCGGTGCGGGTCATACGCGCAGCTTAGATCGTGCGTGGACCATACTCGACGGATGGGCATCGACGACGATCTGTTCCGGCGGCAGCGGCTTCTCCAGGGCGAGGCGGACGCGGTCCTCGACGATCTGGACCTGATGGCCGGGCTGGAGGCGATCGGCGACCCGATCCGCACCGGCAGTTCCGCCCTGGGCGTCATGGTGAAGCCGGACATCGACATGACCACCGCCTGCGCGCGCCTCGACCTCGCGGCCTTCGACGCCGTCGCGCACCTGGCGACCCGGCTGGCCCGGCACGAGCGCGTGCGCCAGGTGACCTTCCGCGACGACACCGGAAGCTGGAACACCGAGCCCGACAAGTACCCCGACGGCCTGTTCCTCCAGCTCCAGTACCGCTCTCAGCGGTCGCGCGACTGGAGTCTGGACCTGTGGTTTGTCGACCAGCCCGAGCGCCAGCCGGACCTGGGCCACCTGCGCACACTCCTGCCGCGCCTCACCGACGAGACGCGCGAAGCCATCCTGCGCATCAAAGAGGAGTGGACGCCGCGCCCCGAGTACGGCCGTCAGGTCAACGGGACTCTGATTTATGAGGCTGTGCTTGATGGGGGAGTACGGACCCTTCCGGACTTCGCGGAGTGGCTGGCGCAGGACGCAGCCGCTGTGACGTCAGATACCGACCGGGCCTAGGCAGCCGCGCCAGCCGCTCGCGCACCCGGCGCCCGAGCCACAGCCACAGCGCGGTGGGCAGGAACACCGCGTCGCCGACCATCATCGCCGCCGAGAACAGCGGCAGCCCCATCACGACCGCGATCGAGAAGTGCATCCCGACCAGCATCACCAGGCACGGGTACTTCAGCCACTTGCTGAACACGGCGAACGGGAAGGCGATCTGCACGAACACCGTCAGGTACGCCACGATCGCGATCGTGACGCTCTGCCCCGCCATGAAGTTCGACAGCCCCGGCCAGGGCCGGAACCAGTCCAGGTGCAGCGTGTAGTACAGCGCCGTCCCGTTCTGCCAGTCCGAGCCCTGCGACTTGTACAGCCCGGCCGCGGCGTAGACCACGCAGATCTGCGCCGCTATCACCAGCACCGCGGCGTTGTGCAGGAAGGTGACGATCTCCTCGCGCGTCCGGTCCAGCTCGGCGACCGCCTGCCAGCCCGGGGTGTTCGGCCACGCGAACTCCGCGATGCCGGCCGCCTCGCGCTTCTCGGCCTGCCGGCGCTTGCGCCGCGCGTCGAGCGACCAGCGCGTGCCGCAGCGGCTGAAGGCCAGGTAGATGGCCATCAGGCTCATGATGTTGTCGCCGCCGTCGGTGAGGAAGACGTTGCGGCCGGTGAACGCCATGAGGGTGAGCGCGAAGCAGATCGACGTCACGCGCGTGCGCCAGCCCAGCACGAACAGCAGGCAGACCAGGATCGCCACGTGGTACCAGAACTCGAACCAGGCGTTGCCGCCGTGGCCGAGGAACGTGTACCACCAGCGGTCGACGGCGAACCAGTCCAGGCCGGGGTCGTTGGCGAACTGCTGGTTCAGCGCCGAGGTCCAGGGCGCGTTCGGGCCCCAGAGGGCTTGGCGGTTCGGGTACTCGTGGAGCAGGAAGATCAGGTAGAGGGAGCCGTAGCCGATGCGCAGGACCGCCGTGCCGTAGAGGGCGATCGCGTGCGTGGTCAGGTGCGTCAGGGTCGTGCCGGCCTTGTGGACGGCCCACATCAGGGGCTGTCGGCGGAACGGCGGACACGGGTCGGCGGCCGGCGCGAGGGCGGCGGCGGCCTCCGGGGCTTCGACGCTGTCGGCGGTGTCGTCGATTTCCGAGGTCACGGAGCCACGCTCCCGTTCGGGCAGCCGTAGGAGACGGCGGTCGGGGAGATCTGCCGCCACGGGATGATGTGCACCGCCGGCTGCTGCACCTGGTTCGGGTTCTCGGCCGGCGCGATGTCGGTGGTGGTGACCCGGAACTCGATGTTCATGATCTTGTCCGGCGGCACGCCGTCCTTGGCGCTGCGCGGCTGGATCCGCTGCATCGCGATGTTCACCAGGTACTGCCGCGTCATCTCGGCGCGCCCGGAGGTGCCGACGTCGGAGTTGTCGTGCGTGGTCAGGTACGCGTCGGTCCAGGCCCGGCGCAGCTCGTTCTGCTCCAGGTGGCCGGGGAAGGGGTTGTGCAGGATGGCGTCGTAGTCCATCTGCGACAGGTTGTACCAGGGTGTGACGCTGCTGTAGCAGTCGGTGGAGACCCTGGCCTCGATCGTGAAGTTCTGGGACATCGGGTTCGGCGCGAACAGCCGCCAGTTCTGGTCGAACCACGGGTAGACCCACTTGGCGATGGGGGTCGCGAACCTGGTGCTGACCGTGTTCGTCGGCGAGTTGGTCAGGAACGTGATCGTCAGGTGGTACAGCGCCAGCATCGAGATGCCGAGGACGCCGACGCCCAGGACCGCCCGGGACCACCACGGCCGGGGAGCCTGTCGAGGGGGGTCGGGGACGGACGCGGCGGGTTCCTCGATCGGCTCGGACACGCAGCAAACCTAACGGATAGCCGTAGCCCCGGAAACGTCGTTCTCGCAAGTCGTGACGTCCGTGACCAAATGCGACTCCTGAGAAAGCCCTGGAGCAGTCCTTACCCCTCCGCGTGCTCGGTGGCGCACACCTCGGTCAGCGGCAGCACCCGGTAGGGCACCGGGTTCGCCATCGCGATCACCGTCGAGGTCCGCTGGATGCCCTCGAAGGAGACCAGCTTGTCGATCACCCGCTGCATGTCCGCGTTGGACCGCGCGACGATGCGGCACAGCATGTCGCCGGCGCCGGTGATGGTGTGCATCTCCAGCAGCTCCGGGATCGCCGCCAGATGCTCGCGGACCTGCGCGCCGCGGCCCTGCCGGATCTCCAGCGTGGCGAAGGCGGTCACGGAGTAGCCGAGCGCGATCGGGTCGATGACCGGTCCGAAGCCGCGCACCACGCCGCGAGCCTGGAGCCGGTCCAGGCGCGCCTGCACGGTCCCGCGCGCCACGCCCAGGCGCCGTGACGCTTCCAGGATCCCGATGCGCGGCTCCTCGGTGAGCAGGGCCAGCAGCCGGGCGTCCAGGCCGTCGATCTGCATCATCGAGGGTGATGGTTCATGCATGGACATACCGGATGATTCCCTTCCATGTCGGTTTCGAGGTGATGTGTCGCTGGTCACACTGTACAGAATTGCGGTCTTCGGGGCACTCTCGCTGGGCAGATTGTATAGCTCTCCGACCTCGCGTTGCGCAGGTTGATCTGCGGATCGAAGCTGTGACCATGACCGAAACAGTCGCTCCCGCCACCGCCAACGTCACCGCGACCTCTGCCGACCCGTTCCCGGTCAAGGGGATGGACGCCGTGGTGTTCGCCGTCGGCAACGCCAAGCAGGCCGCCCACTATTACTCGACCGCGTTCGGCATGAAGGTGGTCGCGTACTCCGGCCCCGAGACCGGCCGCGTGGACCGCGTGTCGTACGTGCTGGAGTCCGGCAGCGCGCGCTTCGTGCTGAAGGGCTCGGTCCGTCCCGGCACCGACATCGCGCGGCACGTCGCCGAGCACGGCGACGGCGTCACCGACCTGGCGATCGCCGTCCCGGACGTGTACGCCGCCTACGAGTACGCCGTCGCGCACGGCGCCACCGGCCTGGAGAAGCCGCACGAGATCGAGGACGAGCACGGCGTCCTGGTCCGCGCCGCGATCGCCGCCTACGGCGACACCCGGCACTCGCTGATCGACCGGTCCCGCTACCACGGCCTCTACGCCCCCGGCTACGTCGAGCGCGCGCCGCTGGTCGAGCCGAACGCCCGCATCTTCCAGGCGATCGACCACTGCGTCGGCAACGTCGAGCTGGGCAAGATGGACGAATGGGTGGAGTTCTACCACAAGGTCATGGGCTTCACGAACATGGCCGAGTTCATCGGCGACGACATCGCCACCGACTACTCGGCGCTGATGTCCAAGGTGGTCGCCGACGGCACCCGCAAGGTCAAGTTCCCGCTGAACGAGCCGGCGATCGCGAAGAAGAAGTCGCAGATCGACGAGTACTTGGAGTTCTACGGCGGCCCCGGCGTGCAGCACATCGCACTGAACACCGGCGACATCCTGGCCACCGTGGACGCGATGCGCGCCGCGGGCGTGGAGTTCCTGGAGACCCCGGACTCGTACTACGAGGACGAGGAACTGCGGGCGCGCATCGGGACCGTGCGCGTGCCGGTCGAGGAGCTGCAGAAGCGCAAGATCCTCGTCGACCGCGACGAGGAGGGCTACCTGCTGCAGATCTTCACCAAGCCGGTGCAGGACCGTCCGACCGTGTTCTTCGAGCTCATCGAGCGGCACGGCAGCCAGGGCTTCGGCAAGGGGAACTTCAAGGCCCTGTTCGAGGCGATCGAGCGCGAGCAGGAGCGCCGCGGCAACCTGTGAGCCCCGGCTGAGGCGTCTACTGCAAAGGACGTAGTAGCTGGTCATCGTGCGGGTGTAGGGATTCCCCAAGGTTGCGTAAGGAATCCCGGCACCCGTACAGGTTTGGGCGGCGGTGTTCTAGGCTCGGTGATCGTGGAGAGTACACCGCGTCCCGGCTATTACCCCGACCCCTCAGTTCCCGGATACATCCGGTATTGGGACGGCTCGAAGTGGGTCCCGGGCACCAGCAAGCCGATGCCTAAGAAGGCCGGCGGCGCCGGGGACGCGGAGGTGGTTGTGGAGTCGGGGGCGTTGCCCCCGCCGCCGCGGGCCGGTGCCTCTTCTGCTTCGGGTGCCGCCGCGTCCGGCGGCGAGACGTCGGGCCGGGCGTCCATCGGACAGCTGACCTTCGACGATCTCCTTCCGATGCCGGATCAGGAGACGCAGGATCCGTCGTACGAGGACGATTTCGACACGGCCACGGCCGCTCCGACGGCGAAGGCTCCGACGTTCGCGCCGCCGCGTCCGCTGTCGGAGGTGAGCTTCGACGACGCGAAGCCGTCGGAGCCCTCCCCGTTCGGGCAGCGTCCCTCGGCGGACTTCCCGGGCGGCGCCCCGGAGCCGAGACCCCCCGTCTTCACGCCGCCGAAGTCGCTGGCGGACACAAGCTTCGACAGCCCGCTACCCGAGGCCCCGCGCCAGGGGCCGCCGCAGGTGGCCAGTGCCGCCGGGATGGGCATCTCGATCACCGGGGCGCCGGGTATGCCGGGCATGCCGGGCGCACCGAGGCAGACCCCGGCGCAGATGGCGGCGGCGAACCAGGCCCTGCGCATCCGGCTGCTGCGCCCGGACGGCAAACCCTTCGACGGCCCGGAGATCACCACCGGCCCCAAGCAGGGCGACGCACCCCAGGGCACCTCCCGCACCGAGTTCGACCCCCCGCGCGGCCCGAAGAAGCAGGCCCCGAAGGTCGTCGTGAAGACCGGCCCGCTGGAGCGCGCCGGCCACACGCTGGCGGTGCTGCTGATTTCCGCGATCGGCATCGTCCCGCTGGCCTACCTGCTGATGAAGTCGGTCCACGACCGCGAGGACAAGCTCGCCGCGACGATCACCGTACCGACGAAGATGAACGTGCTGGACACGACCTCCGAGGCCTACCTCGGCGGGATGGTCGCCGTGCTGCTGGTGGTGACGGTGTTTTACGTGACGCGGCTGAAGCGGCGCCGCTCGCGGTAGAGGCTCGGGTCGGGTCGGCGGCGGTGCTGGCGGCGGCGTGGCCGGGCGGGCAACGGAGTTCGCAGGGATCGGCTCAGCCGTAGTGCTCATGGCGGCGGCCTGGCCGCGCGGCGAGGTTCGCGGGCTCGGCTCGGAGGCGGCGCTATCGGGCCTCGACTTAGCGGCGGCGCTCGCAGGGTCCGGCTCAGCCGTAGTGCTCACGGCGGCGGCGCAGCCGGGCGGCGAGGTTCGCTGGGCTCGGCTCGGCGGTGGTGCTCGCGGCGGCGTGGCCAGCCGGGCAACGGGGTTCGCGGGGCTCGGCTCGGAGGCGGCGCTATTGGGCCTCGACTTAGCGGCGGCGCTCGCAGGGTCCGGCTCAGCCGTAGTGCTCGCGGCGGCGTGGCCAGCCGGGCAACGGGGTTCGCGGGGCTCGGCTCGGAGGCGGCGCTCGTGGTGGCGTGGCTCGGGTCGGCGGTGGTGTTCGCGGCGGCGGCGTAGCGCGGCAGCGTCGTGGCCGGGCGGCGAGGTTCGCAGGGGGCCCGGCTCTGTCGTAGCGATCGCGGAGGCTGCGGCGCGGCTTGGCGGCGGCGCTCGTGGTGGCGTGGCTCGGCGGCGGCGCGCGCGATCTAGGCGGCGCGGGCCGGCCAATCATCGGGGTAGTACTGGATGTGCAGCATGCCCGGCGTGCCGTGCCGGGTGCGTGCCGGCGGCCATCCGCCGGCGGCGAGTTCCGCGCAGACGTGCCGGGCGGCGTCGTGGCGGTGGGTGCCGGGGCGGATTGCTTCGGCCAGTACGGTGCTGAGTTCGTGTGCCGACTGCTGGAAGGACTCGCGGCTGCCGGTGACGAAGAGCGTGTCGCTGGCGGAGTCGAAGTTCAGCCGGTCGCGGTACTCCCGGTAGCGCAGGCGGTTGTAGTCCATCTGCGTGTCGGCGAAGTCGGGGACGTGGATTTTGTGCGGTGCGCCGTTCCCGAGGCGGGTGCGTATCGCTTTCCAGCGCGAGGGCCGGAGCTGGTGTAAGGCGTAGGACAGGACCAGATCGACGCTGCGGCCTTCGAATGGCGAGGCGTTGTGCCGGGTCGGGACGTGGATGATCGAGTGCGGGGACACGGCTGCCAGGGACCAGAGCGTGGCGAGCTGGGTCAGGGCCTCGCGGTCGGCGAAGCCGGAGTACCAGAAGCTGTTGTCGTGCAGGACCAGGCGGGTGGCAGGGCGGTCCGGCCGGATCACCCGGTACTCGCGGCCGTCCAGGCCGACGCGGCTGATCCGGGTCCTGAGTTCCAGTCTCCCGGGCATGTCGGCCATCTTGGACGTTCGCGGCGTGCGGCGGCCAGCCGGTTTCGGGCGTGCCGCCGCCGTGCGTGCGAGTCGTGCGAATCAGCGAGCTAGTGAGTCAGCGTGCGGGCTCGCAGACCCGCCGGTGGGCTGGTGTCAGCGGTCAGCCCTCGGCCGCCGGCACGATCTCGACCCCGGCCGCGCTCATCTCGGCCAGCGCCGTGGCCGTCGAGGCCTCCGCGACGCCGGCCACCAGGTCCGAGCGCAGCCGGGTGCGCAGGCCCAGCTTCACCGCGTCCAGCGCTGTCGCCCGCACGCAGTAGTCGGTGGCGATCCCGACCACGTCCACCGCGTCCACCCCGCGCGTCCGCAGCCAGTCGCCCAGCGGCGTGTCCGAGCCGTCCACGCCCTCGAACCCGCTGTACGCGGCCTGGAACGCGCCCTTGGAGAACACCTCGTCGACGTGCGTGCGGTCGAAGTCCGGGTGGAACTCCGCGCCCTTCGTGCCGGCCACGCAGTGCACCGGCCAGCTGGTCACGTAGTCCGGCTCCGCGGCGAAGTGTGCGCCCGGGTCGGTGTGCCAGTCGCGGGTGGCCACCACGTGCTCGAAGCCGCCGCGGTCCGGGCCGGCCAGCAGCCCGGTCACGCCGGCCGCGACGGCCGAGCCGCCGGAGACCGGCAGCGAGCCGCCTTCGCAGAAGTCGTTCTGGACGTCGACGACGATCAGTGCGCGCGTCATGCTCGGTCTCTTTCCTAGGCGCTGCAAGGGTTTCAGGCGCTGTCTCTAGCTCTGGTCGTAGGTCGTACCGCTGAGTAGTACCGCTGATTCGTGCCGGTGATCCCTGGCGCTGATGGGTCCTAGCTCGGATACACCGTAGGGATCGCCGGCTCGCCGCGCGAGAGCTGCGTGGACCACGGCGGCAGTTCGGCGCGGGAGGCCTCGTGGCGCTCGCGGATCTCGGCCAGGCTCGGCCGCGCGATCACCTCGCCCTTGGCGACGTACTGCATCAGCAGGTCGCGGCCCTCGGACTTCAGCTCCTCCGGTGCCGAGCCGGTGCCGATGACCTCCTCCTGCGCCACGCCGTCGGAGCCGATGCGGCGCCAGGCGAACTTGCGGCCGCCGCGGGTGGCCTTCTCAGAGGACTTCTTCGCCACCGGCACCATCGGGGCGTCGGCGTCCGCGCTCGCGCCGCGTGCCACCAGCTTGTAGACCAGGCCGGCCGTCGGCGCGCCGGAGCCGGTGACCAGTTGGGTGCCGACGCCGTAGGAGTCCACCGGGGCCGCGGCCAGCGCCGCGATCTGGTACTCGTCCAGGTCCGAGGTGACGACGATCTTGGTGTGCTTGGCGCCCAGCTCGTCGAGCTGCTTGCGCACCCGGTGCGCCATCCACAGCAGGTCGCCGGAGTCCAGGCGGACCGCGCCGAGGTCGGGGCCGGCGACCTCGACCGCGATCTTCACGGCCTCGGCCACGTCGTAGGTGTCGACCAGCAGCGTCGTGCCCCGGCCCAGGGTCTCCACCTGGATGCTGAAGGCGTCGCGCTCGCTGTCGTGCAGCAGGACGAAAGCGTGCGCGGAGGTGCCGGTGGTCGGGACGCCGAAGCGGCGGCGGGCCTCCAGGTTGGAGGACGCCGAGAAGCCCGCCAGGTAGGCGGCGCGCGCCGCGGCCACGGCGGCCTCCTCGTGGGTGCGCCGCGAGCCCATCTCCAGGCAGGGGCGGCCCATCGCGGCCGAGGTCATGCGGGAGGCCGCCGAGGCGATCGCGCTGTCGTGGTTCAGCACCGACAGCACGAGCGTCTCCAGCAGCACCGCCTCGGCGAACGTGGACTCCACGATCAGCAGCGGGGAGCCGGGGAAGTAGCACTCTCCCTCCGCGTAGCCGTGGACGTCGCCGGTGAACCGGTAGCCGGCCAGCCAGTCCCGGGTGGGTTCGTCGACGATCCCCGAGGAGTGCAGGAAGTCGCAGATCGCGGAATCGAACCGGAATTCCTCCAGGGCGTCCAGGAGGCGGCCGGTGCCGGCGGTGACGCCGTAGCGGCGGCCGTCGGGCAGCCGGCGGGCGAAGACCTCGAACACCGAGCGTCGGTGGGCGGCCCCGCTGCGCAGGGCGCCCTCCAGCATGGTGAGCTCATAGTGGTCCGTGAGGAGCGCGGTGCTGTTCACGATCTATCAGCGTAGTCTGGTGGGATGAGTGTCGCGCCGGTGGAGGTCGTTCCGGAGGCCACGGAGGAGACCCGGGCGGCTCCGGTGCAGGACCCGGTGTGGGTCACCGTGGTCTGGAACGACCCTGTGAACCTGATGAGTTATGTCACCTACGTGTTCATGACCTACTTCGGTTACAGCAAGGGCAAGGCCGAGCGGTTGATGCGGGAGGTGCACAACCTCGGCAAGGCGATAGTGTCCAGCGGCGGCCGCGAGCAGATGGAGAAGGACGTGGCCGCGATGCACGGCTACGGCTTGTGGGCGACCGTGCAGCGCCAGGACGGCTGAACGACCAGATCGGGGATCCGCACGTGCTCCAGCCTTTCCAGGCCGACCGCTCCGGTCGGATCGTCGGTGCGTTCACCGACGGTCAGACCGACGTCCTGCGCTTCCTGCTCGCCGGGCAGCTCGCGCTGCTGGACGAGGAGGACCCGCTGGGCGAGGAGCCGGACTCGCTGGCCGCCGCCCTGGGCATCGCCGACGGTCCGGTGAAGAAGCCGGACAACCCGGCGCTGGCGCGGCTGTTCCCGGACGCCTACGAGGGCGACGCCGACGAGGCCAGCGAGTTCCGCCGGCTGACCGAGCCCGACCTGCGCGAGGGCAAGCGTGCCACGGCCCGCCAGGTGCTGGACTCGCTGCGGGACTACCAGCCCGGCGAGGAGCTGGCGCTGGCGGCCGAGCAGGCCCGGTCCTGGCTCGGCGCGGTCAACGACATCCGCCTGGTGCTCGCGGTCTGGCTGGAGATCGAGGACGACGACGACAACCCCTTCGACCGCATCGACGAGCGGGACGACCGCTACGAGATAGTGGTCATGTACCACTGGCTCGGCGCGATGGTGGAATGGCTGGTCGAAGCCCTGATGGGGTGAGCAGTCCGCTATTCGGTCCCGTGCGGTCCGGACCCCGGACCGCTGTGGCGAACACCCGGCGCCACCCCGCACCGGGTGAAAGCTGGCGCAGGGCATTGAGTCGATTCCCGAGGTGTGCCAGCATCCTGCCTCATGACAGAGCCACTCGGAGCGGTGCCGTATACCCCCCGGCGGGTGCGGCCGCTCGGCCTGCTCGAGATCGACGACTGGCGGGTGAAGCTCCACGGGCTGTCCGCGACGCCCGGCGGCGACCTCGAGGAGGCGGCGCGGGAGGGCGCGCGCAAGGCCGCCGTGGAGGCGTTACCCCGGCCCGGCGTCGGGGGCGGGCGGTACGGGGTCGGATTCGTGATCGCGCACCGGTCGACGAACGCCTACTCGTACGTGGTCGGGTGGTGGTCGTATGGGTGCTTGTTGTCGACGGCCGCCTACTCGGCCCGGTTCTCCGAGCCGGCGGACATCGCGCGGGCGCCTTCCCGGCAGGCCGGCTGCGTGTGGGAGCTCGCGGTGATCGACCACGAGCGGCGGGCCTGGACCCGGACCATGCTGGGGACCAAGGCCGACGGTGACGTCGACGGCTACCTGGGGGCGGTGTTGTCCGGGAAGGTGTGACCTCGGCGGACCGCGTCAGCACGCGATGACAACGGAACGGAGCGGGGCCCCTGGAATCCCAGGGGCCCCGCTCCGTTGTGACGCGATGACGCGATGAGGCGATAACGGATCCGGCGCGATCTGCCGCGATCAGACGCGCCGTTCCGCTAGCCCGCCGAGCCGGACTTGCGCCGGGCGGCGATCAGCGCCCCGGCGCCGAGCACCATGGCTCCGGCGCCGATCCCCGCGTAGTCGAGGACGTCCGTGCCGGTGTGCGGCAGCTGGCCGACCTCTTCGTGGTGGTGATGGTGCCGGTGCAGGTGCTCGTGGTGGTGATGGTGGTGCCCCGGCGGCGTGACCGGCGGGGGCGGGGGCGGCGGCGGGAAGACCGGCGGCGGCGGAGGCGGCGGGGGGAACACCGGCGGCGGAGGCGGCGGCGGGTAGAACGGCGGCGGAGGCGGGAACACCGGCGGCGGGGCGCAGTTGCACGGCGGGGGCGGCGGGCACGGCGGCCCGGTGACACAGCTCGTGTCCTCGGTCCCGCTGTTCACGATGCCCACGCCCACGGTGGTGCCGCAGACCTCGACCGGCGCGTTGACGCTGCCCTGCGCGACGGTGCCGGTGACGATCCCGGTCTCGCCGGTGGTGCCGGCGCTCGACGTCGTCGTCGGCGCGCCGGTGTTCACGCAGCTGTTGCCCTCGGCCGTGTCGTGGTACCCGCCGACCGCGGCCACCACGCCGCAGACCTCGGTCGGGATGTCGATCGGCAGCTGCGCGACGTTGCCGGTGGCCAGGCCGTTGTTGCCGACGGCCCGGCCGTTGGCGGCCGCGCCGCCGGCGGTGTGGTTCACGCAGTGGTTGTCCAGCGCGGAGTTGAACACGCCGACCACGCTCACCGAGTCGCCGCAGGCGTCGATCGGGGCCTCGATCGGCACCTGCACGATGTTGCCGGTGACCGCGCCGGAGGAGTTCGCGGTCACGGCGCTCGCGCCGGAGCCCGCGGTCTGCTGCGGCATGCCGGGGGCGTCCGCCGAGCGCGCGCGCATCGGGGCGTAGCCGTCGTACCTGCCGTGGTCGCCGTGGTCACCGTGCTCGCCGCCGTTGACGCAGGTGGTGCCGGCGGCGGTGTCGTAGACCGCGACCACGTTCGCGGTGATCCCGCAGACGTTCAGCGGCGCGTCGACCGGGACCTGGACCACGTTCCCGCTCACCAGGCCGGGGGAGGAGGCCGCCACGGCCCGGGCGGTCGAGGAGGACTCGCCGCCCCGGTTGGCGCACAGGATGTCCTCGGCCGAGTCGTGCCCGCCGACCACGGTCGCGGTGTCGCCGCAGATGTTCGTCGGGAGCGAGACCGGGATCTGCACGACGTTGTCCGACAGCGCGCCCGGGTTCCCGGCCGCCACCGCGGCCGCCGAGCTGCTCGGCCCGCCGGCGGTGTCCGGGCCGTTGACGCAGTGCTCGTCGGCGGCACTGTCGCCGCCGCCCAGCACGGTCGCGACCACGCCGCAGACGTTGACCGGGGCGTCGATCGGCACCTCGACGGTGTTGCCGGCCAGGAAGCCGCCGCCGCCGAGGTCGGCGGACTCCGCCTCGGCCGCCAGGGCCTCGGGGCGGTCGCCGCCGGGGTGGGCCGGCCAGTGCGCGGTGGCTCCGGCGGCCTGGGACACCGGGGCGCCGTGCGGGGCCGTCCCGGGGTGGTGCGGCGCGGCGGGGTGGTGGGGAGCCGCGGGGTGGTGCGGGGCCGCTGTGTGGTGCGGAGCGGCGCTGTGGTGGGGTGCCGCCGTGTGGTGCGGAGCCGTGGCGTGGTGCGCCGGGGCGTCGTGGTGCGGGGCCGGAGCGTGGTGCGACTCCGGGTGGTGCGGCGACGCCGGGGCGTGCGAAGCGTGCGACGCCGGAGTGTGTGATGTCGGGGTGTGCGATGTCGGAACGTGCGACGCGGCCGTGTGGTGCGGCGCGGCGGCGTGCGGCTCGGGGGCCTTGTGCCGCCCGGTGTACTGCTTGACCTTCGGCGCGCTGACCGGGATGGCCGCGTGGTGTGAAGAGTCGCCCGTCGACTGACTCTTCTTCCCGGCGTGCTCGGGGTTCTCGGGGTGGGTCGAAACCGCCGAGACCGCGGGCGCGGCTCCAGTGATCAGCAGGCCGCCGGTCGCGACCGCGAGCGCGAGTCCGCGCTTGGTCACGTCGTGCATGCCAGTCCTCATTCTTCTCAGGGGGGTCCGGGCCGACAAGGCCCGTCACCGCGACAAACGCCCCTGGCTCCGCCGCGTCACGCCGGTGTGGTCCGTGCGGATGAATAGTCGTTCTGTGCGATGTATTGCGCGGTTGCCGGACAACGCGCAGGTCGGACCGGCTGTCCGAGCATTCGTGCGAGGCGGTTTGTAAGCTCGTGCGGCCGAGCGGGAGAATCGGGCCCCATGACGGCTGATCCGACTATCGATCCGGCACCGCTTTCTGGTCCGGCACAGATCCGCGAGCTGGCTCTGAGCACCGCGGTCGAGGCCAAGGGTGCGCTCTACACCCTCGGCGGCGACTACATGTCCTCCCAGGCGGCCCGCACCGCCGCCAAGGACCTGGGGATGAAGGGCTGGCCGTTCTACTTCGGCGGCCGGGTCGGGGTCCTCGGGCCGGTCGCCCCGGAGGTGGTGCACGCGGTCGTCGGGTTCTTCCCGACCGAGCTGGCGGTGCAGAGCTGGGAGACGGCCCGCGACCCGAAGCAGAGTCCGCCGCTGGACCGCGTCGTGGACCGCTACCGCGACGTGCAGCGCATGTGGGCCGACGAGTTCCTGGCCGCGCTCCCCGAGGACGAGGCGCACGAGCTGGCCGACATGCTACGCGAGATCGCCACCACCTCCGAGACCGGCCTGTCCCCGCTGGCCGCGGCCTGGGGCGCGATGCCGGAGCCGGCCTCGGCCCGGCACCGGGTGGTGCACTGGGCGATGGTGATGCGCGAGCAGCGCGGCGGGCTGCACATCACGGCCGTGCAGATGGCCGGGCTGGACCCGCTGGAGGCGATCGTCGCCGGGTCGCTCGGCGAGGCCGGGGCGAAGTTCTTCCGGTGGCCGGCGCCGTACCCCCAGCCGGACGACGCCACGCGCCTGTTCCGGGAGCAGGCCGAGGAGATCACCGACGAGCTGGCGTCGCGGGCCTACCGCGGGCTGACCCAGGAGGCTGCCGAGCGGCTGCTCGCGCTGCTGTCCCGGGCCGCCTACATGGCCAGCGGCGGCGGCGTGGCGAACGCGCTGGCGGCGAAGGAGACCAAGGAGGTTCGGGACGGCGCCGAAACGCGGTCCTGAACCTGAACCACGCTCCTCAGCGCGGGTTCTGCCAGGGGCCGTCGGGGTGCAGCTCCGGTGGCAGCCACAGCTGCGGCTGCACCGTCCGGCACCGCAGGCCGCAGCCGGGCTGCCACGGGAACAGCCCGTGGCTGTCCGGCCAGACCAGCTGCACGAACGGCGGAACGGCCCCGCGGTAGAACCCGACGGCGAACCCGAACAGCGTCGGGTACCACCCGGGGTGCACGCGCTTGGCGACCACCGGCTGCGCGTCCAGGATCCCGTCGATCTCGATGTCGAGCCCGAACGGCTTGTTGTCGCGGATCAGCCGCCCGGCCCGGTTCACGCGCTGCTGCATGTCCGGCAGCAGCAGGCCGAACAGCGACACCTCGGGGGCGCGGTAGCTGTGCCACAGCCCCACCGAGAACGCCCATCCGGGGGTGCGGGTGCCGGGCATGATGCCGATCGAGGTCCAGCCGGTGCGCCGCACGTGCGCGGCCGCCTCGCCGAACCAGCCGGGCACCAGCGCGCGGACCGCGTCTTCTTCCTCGTCGTCGGCCGGATCGTCGTCGGCGAACGCCTCGTTCTCGGCCGCGGTGAGGGTGTGGCTGACCGCGTTCTCGCTGTCGCAGATCACGCAGTGGCACGGCGGGATGTCGGCCGTCACGCGACGCCGGTCTTCGTGTTCGCCCGTCGGTTCCGCAGGACCGCCGTGGCCAGGACTCTCCGCCATGATGTTCACGATATGCGATGAGTGCATGAGAGTACCTATCCAGGACGCCCGGAGTTCACCTTTCGGACGAAAGGCTCTCCCGCGGTGTTCGCCCCGTCACGCAGGGCGTACGCTCACGCGCCGCCGAGTGTCACGATCGCGTCGGTCAGGAACCCGGCGACCAGCCCGATCATGATCCCGTACGAGGTCAGCTCCTTCAGCCCGGTCCGCCGCGCCACCGCCAGCAGCTCGATGATCACGTACAGGATCGATCCGGCGGCCAGCGCCAGGAACGCGACCGCGGTCGGCGTCGAGGTGAACTGCTCGCCGACCAGCGTCCCGGCGAAGGTCGGCCCGCCGCCGATCAGTCCGAGCAGCCCCAGATAGCGCCACGACGGCCGCTCGCCGACCGCGGCCATCGGGGCCACGATCCCGAAGCCCTCGGTGGCGTTGTGCAGCCCGAAGCCGACGATCAGCATCACGGCCAGGCTGATCTCGCCGTCGGCGGCCGAGTTCCCGATCGCCAGGCCCTCGGCGAAGTTGTGCAGGCCGATGCCGATGGCGATCAGCATCGGCAGGCTCGCCAGCCGGGAGATCAGCCTGCGGCGAGTCCCGTCCCCGCTGCCCGCGCTGCTCCCGCCCCCGCTTCCGCCCCCGAGCTCCGCGGCGGAGGCCGCACCCGGACCGCGCGCCGCGTGCTTGGCGACCCAGCGGTCGAAGCGCGTCAGCCCCAGGAACGCGACCCCGATGCAAGCGGCCATCAGCAGGCCGTAGCCGACGGCGTCCCCGACCCGGTGCGGCTTGTCGCTGAGCGCGGAGTCGACCGGCGCCCAGGCGTGGCTGAGGACGTCGAACAGCAGGAACAGCAGGATCCCGATGGCGACCGCGTTCAGCAGCGCGCGCAGCCGGGGCAGCGGGGCGCGCAGCCGGCCGAGCGGCAGGCCGAGGTAGATCGTGAAGCCGGCGATCGCGCCGAGCAAGGCGATCTGGGACGAGGACATGGCAGCACCTTGATTCGTGGCCGGGGACGGTCCTGAGGGTGGGGACCGGCGTGCAGGTTAGCCTCGCCTGGTTTTGCGGGACAAGCCCGGCTGTACTGGATGAGCATTATGCGGCTTTTGTGCGCCTCATGATTTCGCCGTCGCCTCGACCTCGGCGAAGCCCGGCCAGAACGCGTCGGCCAGCAGCACCGCCGTCTCCCGCGGCCCGATCCCCGCCCCGTCGCGCAGCCGCCAGCGCGCCACCCGTTCGCTGGCGCCGACCAGGCCGTGCGCCAGGATCGAGACCCGCGCCGGGGACGCCGCGGGCAGCCAGCGCCCGATGACGTCCTCCAGCAGCTGCGTCTGCTGGCCGCGGATCGCCTCGATCGCCTCCTCGGCGGGGCCCGCGACGATCACCGACTCGTTGAGCAGCACCGCCCAGGCCCGGCCGTGGCGGTCGGCGAAGTCGAAGTAGGCCTCCAGGCCGGCTTCCAGGACGGCGCGCGGGCCGTCCGGCTCGGCGGCGGAGACGGCGTCGATCGTCGCGGAGTGCAGGTCCGCGCGGATCCGCGCCACACAGGCGAGCAGGAGCCCTTCCTTCGACGTGAAGTACTCGTAGAGCATCGGCTTGGAGACCCCGACGCGCAGCGACACCTCGTCCATCGACGTGTTCTGGAACCCGCGCTCGGCGAAGACCTCCTCGGCTGCGGCCAGGATCTGCTGCTCGCGCTCGGCGCGGGGCACGCGCTTGCGGCGCGGGGCGTCGGTCATGGCAGCGAACTCTATCGACTTCCTTTCCTACTCTCAGTAAGCTACCCGCCGGTAGGGTGCCGTCGAGCAGGGACTGAGCAGGACCCGAGCAGTACGAGCAGGAACAGGGGCTGGGAAGCATGGCCGATCCGCGATTCCACACCGTCATCGCCTTCGACGGCGCCGAACTGCACGTCGAGGAGGACGGCGCCGCCGGCGCGCCGGTCACGCTCGTGCTGGCGCACGGCTGGACGCTGTCTCTCCAGGCCTGGCGTGCTCAGGCCGCAGCCCTCGCCGAAGCCGGCGACGTCCGGATCCTGAGGTACGACCAGCGCGGCCACGGGTCGTCGACGCAGGGCGGTGCGTGGCCGTCGGGCGTCTCCGGCGCCGACGCCGAACGCTTCGGGCCGGGGCCGTCGGTGGACCAGCTCGGCCGGGACCTGGCCGCGGTGCTGGACCAGCTGGTGCCGACCGGTCCGGTCGTGCTCGCCGGGCACTCGATGGGCGGCATGACCGTCATGGCGCTGGCCGATCAGCGCCCCGAGCTGTTCGCCACCGGCGGCCGGGTGGCCGGCGTGCTGCTCACGAACACCTCCAGCGGCGGCCTCTCGCGGCTCACGCTCGGGTTCCCCGAGGTGGTCGCCAAGCCGGTGCGGAACTCGATCATCAGGACCCTGCGGAAGATCGCGGCCAGGCCGGGCAAGGCCGACGCGGTCCGCGCGAAGCAGTCCACCGGCTCGCGGCTCGCGGTGGCGCAGACGCGCTGGCTGCTGTTCGGACGCAAGGCGCCGCGCGCGGCGATCGTGGAGTGCAACGAGATCATCAAGACGTGTCCCAGCGCGACGCTGGCCGGCTTCTTCCCGGCGTTGATGACCCACGACAAGCGGGACGCGCTGAAGAACCTCGGCGGTACCGAGGTCGAGGTCCTGGCCTCGGCGCGGGACCGGCTGACGCCGGTGGGGCACTCGCGGCGGATGGCCGAGGCGATCCCCGGCGCGCGGCTGACGGTGGTCCCGGGGACCGGGCACATGCTGCCGATGGAGCGGCCGCAGGTTGCGACGGCGCTGTTGACGAGGCTGGTCGCGGCGGCGCGGGCTCGTGAGGAAAGCGCCGCATGATCGCGGATCGCTGTGGATGGAGACTTGGGAAAGGGAAGCGGGGCCTGACAGAGCCCGGACGGTGACCGACGGCCCGGCCGTGTCGGACCGAACCCGTCGACAGCCGGTCGATACCTCGCGATACCTGTCGGCGTTCCCGCACGATCGCCGTCAGCCCCCTGAAGCGCGACTCCCAGCGCGGTGCGCGAACCCTACCTTCGCGCACCGTGCCAGAAGGCGTCTCCACTTCACTTCATCGACCGCGCGAGCCGCCGGAACGGCTCGGCGCGGTCAGCGCGCCCGGGCCGGTCAGGCCGCCGCGCGCTCGCCGGTCGTCACCAGCACCGCGAGGACCGTCCGGGACGGGATCGACAGCTTGGCGAAGATGCGCGACAGGTGCGCCTCGACCGTCTTGGTGGACAGGCCGAGGGCGCGGGCGATCTGGCGGTTGGTGCGTCCGTCCCGGACGAGCCGGGCGATCTCCATCTCGCGCGCCGTGAGGCGGTCGAGCGAGGCGGGCCGCTGGGTGCTGACGGTTGTGGTGCTCATTGGTGGTTCCCCCCTGTTGTGATGGTTGTTACTGACGCTCCTTGCGTGCGGCCTGCCGGTTCGCCGGCCACGGCGTGGGGAGGCGTCGGTGTTCACCGTCCGCGTGGTGCGTGCGAGCGGCGTGGGGCGTGGTCCAGAGGGAGATTGTGGTGTCAGCGATCATCGGGCGGGCCGCGTCAGCGACTCCGTCCGACCCCGTGCGCGCAGAAGGCGTCGGCGCGCACGGTTGAAACCACACGCCAGCCCCGGCATTTTGATCGGCCAACTCCGACACAAAGGTCGGCAGGCCAATCCCCCCATCCTGGCCCATGCACTGAACTATAGGGTGGCGCTTGAAAGCGCGGTAGGGGTTCTCCCATAACGGCCCTATTTCAGCAGGGCGAACTGGCGTAGGCCGCCGAGGAGCCGGCTCCCGACGCGCTGGCGACCGCGTCGATATAAGGGGACGACGGACACATGCCGTGCACATCCAATTGCGGAGCGATATCGTAAGACGTTTTTCCCGAAAGGTTGAATGACTGGCTCTGCGCCCCGATCGACCCCGGCGAGCCCTGCGACGCGGTCCCGGCGAAGGTCACCGTGACCGTCACCGGTCCGGTCCCGTTCGTGGTCACGTGCACATGCGCGGTGTAGTTGTAGCTGCCGGTCTGGTCCGGGGTCAGCGACGAGACGCTCAGGGCGCTGACACCGCCCTCGACCGGCGGCGGCGCCTGGTGCGTCGTGGTCTGCGGCGGCGGCGGAGGCGCGGCCGAACTGTGCGAGGCGGGCGCGGTGGTCTTCGGCGCCGTGCTCGGCGGCGGGCTCGACTTTGGCGGCGCCGGCTTGGAGGTCGAGGACGGCGCGGGGGTGCCGGTCGCGGTCGGCGCCGTCACCGCGCCGGGGATCGCGGAACTCGACGAGTCGCTGCTGCTGGCGGCGGTGGAGCTGGAACTGGTCACCGGCGGCGCGGACACGTTCTTGGTGGCGGGGCTCTTGTGGGTGGCCGCCACGAAGACCACCACGCAGGCCGCTGCGGCCACCACAGCCGCCAGCGCGTACCGCACGATGCGGCCGCGATCGACCGGTTCGATCGGCTCCGTCATCGGGAACACCGGCGGGGGCAGGTCGCTGCCGGGCTGGAAGTTCTCGAACTCGTCGCGGCCGGTGTCGCCGAACGCGCCGGAGTCACCGGATCGGCCGGAGCCGACGGGCCCGCTCGGTCCGCCGGGGCCACCCGGCCCGCCAGGCCCGCCGGAGCGACCGGAGCCGATCGCGGCGGCTCCCATGGCGGCGCCGGCCAGGGCGGCCGCGGCCGGGACGGCAGCGCCCGAACCCCGGCTCGATTCCGATCCCGACGCCCGGCCCGGTGCTGACCCCGATCCGGATCCTGATCCCAACCCCGGGCCCGATTTCGGAGCCGGCTTCGGAGCCGGCGGATCGGGACGGAACAGAGGCCGCGTCAGCTCTTCGGCGCCGGTCCCGAGCGCCGCCGGACCGGCCGGGGCCAGCGAGACGTGCGTCGAGTCCGCGTCGCTCTCGGCGGCGCGAGTTCCGCTGGCCGGCCCCGGGTTCGGCGGTGTGCGGGGTACGCGAGGCGGCTCCGCGTCGCCGACCAGGCTGACGACCGGGGCCCGGGGGCCGCGCGGGCGGTCGGCCTCCGCCGGACCGCTGTTCGGCGGCGTGCGGGGTATTTGCAGGATGTCCGCGCCGATTCCGGTGTCGGGTCCGGCGCCTGCTTTGGTGCCTGCCTTCGTGTCGGCCTTCGTGTCGGCGTCGACCGGGCCCTGGTTCGGCGGCGTCCGGGGGACGCGCGGCAGGGCCGCCTCGGAGGCGGCCGAGGCGATGTCGTCGAAGCCGAGCGGCGTGCTGTCGACCGGCGGCCGCTGGATGCGCGTGGTGTCGGGGTCCTCCGAGACCGTGACGGTGATCGAACCGGTGCCAGGACCCTGATTCGGCGGCGTCCGCGGCACCGGCGGGAGCTCGTCGCGCACGCCGGCGGCCGGCACGTCCGCGACCGGGCTGGTTGGGCTGACCGGGCTGACGGGGGAGACCGGGGCGACGGGAGCGACGGGCTTGGACGTCGGCGGAGCTGTCGACTCCGTGAAGCCCTCGGTGCTGGTAACTCCGGCACCTGCGGCACCGGCACCGGCACCGGCGACACCCGCACCTGCGATACCGGCAACACCCGCGGCGGCACCGGCTCCCGCGCGCTTGCCGCCGTCGGCCGGAATCGGCGTCGCCTTCGCGATGTGCGTCTCGTCCGCCGACAGGCTCGGCTCGGGCTCCTCGACGCGCATGCCGGGAGCGTCGTGGGTACTCGGCGCGTCCAGGGATCCGGAGGCGCCGGCCACGTCCATCAGCGCCGCGTCCATCAAGGCCGCACCGGGCCCGCGCAGCGGCGTGATCCGGGCCGTGTGTTCCTCGTCGAGGCGTTCGGTCTGCTGGGAGTCGTCCCTGGCGTGCCGCGCGGGGGACTGGGGCGCTGCGGGCTCTTCGACGCTCGGCGCCGGCGGCTGCGCGACCTCGGCCTCCGCCTCCGCTTCGGGCGCCGCGCCCTTGCCGCGCCGCAGCTGCGTGACCGAGGCGATGCGGGTCACCGGGGCCGTGCCCTCGACCATCTCCAGGGTGCGCAGGCGTTGCGCGTCCAGCCGCTTCACCCAGTCCGCGTAGCCGTCGGCGGACCAGGAAGGCCAGGACTGCGCCGACTTGCCCTCCAGCCTCGGCAGCCACCACGAGGCGAAGTACTGCGCGTCCACCGCCAGCTGCTCGACCGCCGGCAGCCACTCCAGATCGCGGCGGCGTCCGCCGCGGGGGGCCTGCGCCAGCTTGGACAGCACCGGCCGCAGCCGGACGGCCAGGTCCCGGGCCTCGCGCGCGGTCTGAGTCGCCTCCTGCGGGTTGGTGGCGGGGAGCCATTCGGTGCCGGCCAGAATGCCGGTCACCAGCGTCCGTGTACCGCCACGCCCCCGTTCGTCTCCCCTGTCAGGCATGGCTACGAACGTATCCGTTTTGGATGTTCGAGTACAGATACCAGATTAAGAACCTTAAGAAGCCTTCGGCCTTCTAGAAGTCCTTGATCAGCTTGGCCAGGGCCTCGGCGGTGAGGGCCGGGGTCAGCGCGGTGACGCTGATGCGCTCGATGACCTGCAGGTAAACGTCGACGTCATCGCGTTTGTCCAGGTAGAGGGCGCCGGCCAGGTGCTCCAGGTAGACCACGTCCGGCAGGTCCGGCTCGGCGAAGCGCAGGATCGTGAACGCTCCGGCCTCGGCGGCGTGCGCGCCGGACTGGAAGGGCAGGACCTGCACCGTGACGTTCGGCCGCTCCATCATCTCCAGCAGGTGGGACAACTGCTGGCGCATGATCTCCGGGCTGCCGACCGGACGGCGCAGCGCGGCCTCGTCGACCACGGCCCACAGCCGCGGCGCCTCCTGCTCGCGCAGCAGCACGTTCTGGCGCTCCAGCCGGACCTGGACGCGGCGCTCGGAGTCGCTGTCGTAGACGCCGCCGCCGCGGCCGGCCATCACCGCGCGCATGTAGTCGGGGGTCTGAAGCAGGCCCGGTATGTACTGCACCTCGTAGGTGCGGATCAGCGAGGCCGACTCCTCCAGGCCGATGTAGCCGGCGAACCAGCTCGGCAGGACGTCGTGGTAGCCGTGCCACCAGGTGGTCGCGTTCGCGGCCTTGGCCATCGACAGGAACGGTTCGCGGGCGCCGGGGTCGGTGACGCCGTAGAGCGTCAGCAGATCCTCCACGTCGCGCATCTTGAAGCCCACGCGGCCCAGTTCCAGGCGGCTGATCTTGGACTCGGACGAGCGGATCTCCCAGCCCGCGGTCTCCCGGGTGATCGCCGCGGCCTCGCGCAGCCGCCGCAGTTGCGAGCCGAGCATGATCCGGCGCACCGTCGCGCCGCCCGAGCGCGGCGGCTCGGACTCGGGATCAGCGGTGTGGGGCCCACTCATTGCTTCCTCGCTCCATCTGAGGCCCGACCCCGTAAATCGCAGGTGCCGGGCGGTGGATCAGCTGCCGATTGTGCCACTCGGGCGTCCGCTTGTGAACACCGCAAGCCTAGGTGGTCCGGTCGGTCGGGACACCCGGCAGCGTGCCACAGGGCCCTGAATCATTTAGGCAAAGTCTTTGCCCATCCGAGACCCTGCGCGCGCCGTCTACGCTGTAGCATGCACGTGCATCCGCCTTATGCATAGGAAAACTCTGCGATTGCATGTGCCGCCGCCACAGCGGCCGGCACCTGACGGGAGACCCGATGGTCGCGTCTGGTTACGCCTACTCCCTGCTCCATGCCGACCTGCCGGTCTGCATCGGGTACCAGGCCGTGGGGCGCAGCGTGTCGACGCGGCATTGCGTGCTCCCGGCGCGCGCCGAATCGGTCTCGGCGGCCCGGCGGTTCGTGCGGGACGTCGCCGAGGACTGGCGCGGACAACCTGAGAGATTCGCCACACTGCTGGAGAATCTGGGCATCGTGGTCTCCGAACTCGTGACAAACGCGCTCCTGCACGCCTATGAAGCGGTGCTGCCGGACCGGGTGCGGGACGAGTCCGATCTGATATCGCTGTGTCTGGTCCACGAACCCTGTGACACCGGGGCCGGCGAGGCCGGCGTGGAGCGGGTGCTCTTCGCCGTCGCCGATCCCTCGGCCGCCTCGCCGGTGGCACCGACGCCGGCCCGGGCGGCCGACGGGTTATGGGGCCTGGACGAGTCGGGGCGGGGGATGTATCTCGTGGAGGCGCTGGCCGACGACTGGGGCTGGCGCCGTTTCCGTGCGCCCGGCGCGGCCGAGCCGTCCGGGAAAGTCGTTTGGGCGCTTTTCGAACTCGCCTGTTGAAGGTGAACCCGGCGTTTCCGCCCGGTTCCGTCCAGGGGTTCATACGGGGCTTCATCCACTGTTTCAGTCAGGGATTCCCATCGGCTTGACGGCCTCGTCGCTCCTCTGTCGTCGACCGACCGCGGGAGCTGTGACGCAGTAACCGCTTTCCGTGTTCGCCCTAACGAACGGTCCGCACCCGGTCACGGCCGGCACACGGTCGAATTGGTTGGCGATCACAGGGCTCGAATGTATATCGATCTGGTATCGAAGCCGCGGCGAACGCATGCCTTGAACCTGCGGGGAGAACCTTTACCCGCTCTTTGAACGTTTCACACTCGAAACCTCTGCGCGTGCGCCAGCAAGACCGCTAGCATCCGTTTACTGCCATGCATCGGCGAATGCTGATTCCAGCGCGGATGCACGTGCAGTGGATCAACCCTTCCCACCGTACATGTAAGGGGAAAACGACAATGAGCGAGTTCGAGGTCTACAACGGCATGCCGGCCACCAAGGTCGCCGCCGCGTGGCGCAAGAGCAGCTACTCCAACTCGCAGGGCAACTGCGTGGAGTTCGCAGGGCTCGGGGACGGTTCCGTGGCGATGCGCAACTCGCGCGACCCGCACGGCCCGGCCCTGCTGTACACCCGGGCCGAGATCGAGGCCATGATCAACGGGATCAAGGACGGCGAGTTCGACGACCTGCTCGGCTGAGGCCGGCGGGAGCTGCGCGATAGATAGTGGTACCCGCTTCCGGACTCCGACGCCTGCCCCCTTGGCCTCGCACCTTGACGGCGCGATGATGCAGGGATGGCTGGCTGGACCGGAAGCGGCGTGGAGCCGCGGACGGCCGCCGAGATAGCGGCGGCCGTCCGTCAAGGAAAGAGCAGTGTGCGCGGCGCCGTCCAGGAGGCCCTGGACCGCATAGCCGCCGCGGACCCCCGGATCGGGGCGTTCCGCAAGGTCCGGCAGGACGCGGCGCTGGCCGAGGCCGACGAGCTGGCCGGCCGGCCCGATCTGGCGGAGCTGCCGCTGGCCGGTGTGCCGATCGCGGTGAAGGACAACGTGCCGGTCGCCGACGAGCAGTGCCGCAACGGCACCGCGGCGACCGCGGACCGGCCGCCGCAGCCCGAGGACCACCCGGTGGTGGCGCGGTTGCGGGCCGCCGGCGCGATCGTGGTCGGCCTCACTCACACCCCGGAACTGTCGCTGGTCGCGATGACCGACAGCGCGCTGGGGATGGCGCGCAATCCCTGGGACCTGACGCGGACGCCGGGCGGCTCGTCCGGCGGCGCGGCCGCGGCGGTGGCCGCCGGGCTGGTGCCGATCGCGCACGGGAACGACGGCCTGGGCTCGATCCGCGGGCCGGCGGCGTGCTGCGGGTTGTTCGGCTTCAAGCCCGGTTACGGGACCGTGCCGTCGGAGCTCGGGCGGAACTCGTGGTGGGGGCTGTCGGAGAACGGTCCGCTGGCCACGACGGTCGAGGACGCGGCGCTGATGCTGTCGGTGATGGCCGACGCTCCCGAGCTCGTCGACGCCGTGAATTCGCGGCCGTCCGGCTTGAGGATCGCGGTCTCCACGGCGCCGCCCTCGGTCGGCTACCGCGTCGACCGGGAGCACAAGGACGCCGTCGAAGGTGTGGCCGGGTTGCTCGAATCAGCCGGGCACACGATCGTCCAGGCGCCGCGCTATCCCGCCCTCCTCGGGCCCGGTGCGGTGCTGACCTGGTACGCGGCCGCCGCGTTGGACGCCGAGGAGTACGACCGGCGGGCCCTGGAGCGCCGCACGCGGCGCATGGCGTCGGCCGGCCGGACGCTGGCGAAGGCCGGGCTGACCGGGGCCCGGACCCGGCGGCGGTGGCGGGACACCGGAGCCGAGCGCTTCCTGGGCGACGCCGACATCGTGCTCACCCCCACGCTGCTCAGGCCGCCGCCCCCGGCCCTGCGGTGGGGACGGCGTGGGCTGCTGGCCAACCTGATCGCCAACACCTCTTATGCGGGGCTGTGCCCGCCGTGGAACCTGGCTGGCTGGCCGGCGATGAGCGTCCCAGCCGGGACGCACAGCAGCGGGATGCCGATCGGCGTGCAGTTCGTCGCGCGACCCGGTCGGGAGGCGCTGCTGCTGGGGCTCGCGGCGCACCTCGAGGCGGTGCGACCGTGGCCGCGGACGGCGCCGGTGGGGGTGGTGGGCGGCTGATGCTGCGCTGGCCTTGGGGCCGGTCTTCGCGCTGGTCTCGGGGCTTGCCTCAGGGCTCGCCTCGGGGCTTGTCTCGGGGTCGATCGCGCGACTGATCGCTGGGCCCGTCCGGCAGCGGTTCCTGTGACCGACGTCGCGGCGGCGCGTGAATTCCGCGATCACCGTCGTGACCTGAGCAGTCACGCGCTCCCGATAGACTTGACCGCATCATGGAGCAGCCTGCCGACACCGTCCTTGTCATCGACTTCGGCGCCCAGTACGCGCAGCTCATCGCGCGCCGGGTCCGCGAAGCCCACGTCTACAGCGAGATCGTGCCGCACACCGCGACGGTGGCCGAGATCCTCGCCAAGAAGCCCAAGGCGGTGATCCTGTCCGGCGGGCCGTCCTCGGTCTACGCCGACGGCGCGCCGAACGTCGGCGCGGAGCTGTTCCGCGCCGGGGTGCCGACCCTCGGCATCTGCTACGGCTTCCAGGCGATGGCCCGGGCCCTGGGCGGCGTGGTCGAGCAGACCGGCGGCCGGGAGTACGGCCGCACCTCGCTGGAGGTCACCGACACCGACTCCACGCTGTTCCGCGGCTCGCAGGCCGAGCAGCCGGTGTGGATGTCGCACGGCGACGCGGTCACGGCCGCCCCCGAGGGCTTCCGGGTGACCGGCACCACGGCCAAGACCCCGGTCGCGGCGTTCGAGGACGACGAGCAGCGGCTCTACGGCGTCCAGCACCACCCCGAGGTGCTGCACTCGCAGTTCGGGCAGCTGCTGCTGGAGAACTTCCTGTACAAAGGCGCCGGCATCGAGCCGGACTGGACCACCGGCAACATCGTCGAGGAGCAGGTCGCGGCGATCCGCGAGCAGGTCGGCGGCAAGCGCGCGATCTGCGGCCTGTCCGGCGGCGTGGACTCCGCGGTGGCCGCCGCGATCGTGCAGAAGGCCATCGGCGAGCAGCTGACCTGTGTGTTCGTCGACCACGGCCTGCTGCGCAAGGGCGAGGCCGAGCAGGTCGAGAAGGACTTCGTCGCGGCCACCGGCGTGCAGCTCAAGGTCGTCGACGCCGAGGAGCGCTTCCTGTCGGCGCTGGCCGGGGTGTCCGACCCGGAGGAGAAGCGCAAGATCATCGGCCGCGAGTTCATCCGGGTCTTCGAGCAGGCCGAGCGCGAGATCGTCGAGCAGTCGGCGGACGCCGGCGAGCCGGTGAGGTTCCTGGTGCAGGGCACGCTCTACCCGGACGTCGTGGAGTCCGGCGGCGGCAGCGGCACCGCGAACATCAAGAGCCACCACAACGTCGGCGGCCTGCCGGAGGACCTGCAGTTCGAGCTGATCGAGCCGCTGCGCAAGCTGTTCAAGGACGAGGTCCGGCAGGTCGGCCGCGAGCTCGGCCTGCCCGAGGCGATCGTCGGCCGCCAGCCCTTCCCGGGCCCGGGCCTGGGCATCCGCATCGTCGGCGAGGTCACCAAGGCGCGCCTGGACCTGCTCCGCGAGGCCGACGCCATCGCCCGCGAGGAGCTGACCGCGGCCGGCCTGGACACCGAGATCTGGCAGTGCCCGGTGGTGCTGCTGGCCGACGTGCGCTCGGTCGGCGTGCAGGGCGACGGCCGCACCTACGGCCACCCGATCGTGCTGCGCCCGGTCTCCAGCGAGGACGCGATGACCGCCGACTGGTCGCGCCTGCCGTACGAGGTGCTGGCTCGGATCTCGACGCGGATCACGAACGAGGTCGCCGACGTCAACCGGGTGGTGCTGGACGTGACCAGCAAGCCGCCGGGGACCATCGAGTGGGAGTAGGCGCCGCGGTCGCGGGTGCGGCTGCGGTGCTGGAAGGCCGGGTCTTCGGACCCGGCTTTTCCGTGTGCTGAGCCTTGTGCTGAGCCTTTTTGCGCGCGTTGGATCGCGCGTTGAGCCATGCGTTGAGCCTTGTTTGCCCGCGGCCTAAGCCTGGCCTAAGCCTTCTCGTCGAACTCCAGCGCCTCGCGCAGCTTCCGGTTCACGTGCCGCAGCCGCTCGATGGTCCGCTGCGCCTCCCGCAGCTCGTACCGCAGCCGGATGATCTCCTCGATGGCGGCGAGGTCGGCCAGGTCGCTCAGGTCGGCCAGGTCCGCCGAAGCCAGCGCGGGCTCGACCTCCTCGGCGTACTCCGGCTCCGGCGGCGACGGGATCGCCAGCTCGGCCGGCTGCGTGAGCGCGGCCTGCACCTCGGCGGCCCACTGCAGCGCGTCCGGCTCGGGGGAGCGGCGCACGAACTCGTGGATCACCGCGCCGACCGACTCCGCCTCGGCGGGCCGGCTCGCGGGGCTCGGCGTCGGCTCGGCGGACTGCGTCTCCTGCTCGAAGCCGGAGTCCTCGGCCGCGTCAGGCGCTAGGGCCGCCTCGGCGGCGTCAGCCCTCACGGCCGCGTCGGGCGCTGTGGCCGCCTCGGCCGCCGGGACCGCGTCCGGCCGCGTCACCAACTCGCTCGGCTCCTCGACCGCCACGTCCTCTTCCGACTCCCGCATCATCGCCGCGGTCCACCCCGCCGCCTCGCACGCGGCGTCCCGGAACTCCCGCAGCTGCCGCAGCATCCCCTCGCTCGACGGGAACAGCTGCCGGGCCTGCGCCACGTTCTTCACGGCCAGCGAGGCGGCCTGCACGGTGTCGCCGAGCTCCGAATACGCCTGCGCCAGCTTGATCCGCGCCATCAGCGCGTCGCGCGGCCCGGAGCCGATGCCCTGCTCGGCCCGCTCCACCTTCGCGATCAGGCTGCTGATCCACTCCTGCGGGTCGGCGTAGGGGTCGGCGTAGTCCTCGACCGGGTCCTCCACCGGCTCCTCGATCGGATCGATCACCGGGTCGATCCCCGAATCAATGACCTGATCGACGACCTGATCGACGACCGGCTCCGTCATCGGCTCCGCGGCCGCCGCGGCCTCGCCCCGCTCGAACCACGGCTCACCGCCGGCGGTCGCCACCGGCTGCTCGCCCGCGCCGGTCTCCCGACCGAGTCCGTACTCTGGCATTCCTTCCCCCTGACGACGTCGAAGGGCGCCGACGTGACGTCGGCGCCCCGCGGCTGGCTCGGCACGATACTACGGCCGGACGATCATCGCCACAGGCATCGAGTTGATCGGAGCGTACTGGATCACGGTGCCGGGCATCGCGGCGTGGATGATCATGCCGTTGCCCACGTATATCCCGACGTGGTGCAGGCTCCCGTAGTAGATCACCAGGTCGCCGACGGCGATGTTGCTCTCGCTGACCTGCGGGAACTCGTAGGCCTGCGCCGAGGAGGAGTGCGACATCGACACTCCGGCGGCGCCCCACGCGGCCATCGTCAGGCCGGAGCAGTCGAAGCTGCGCGGGCCCGCGGCGCCGTAGACGTAAGGCTTGCCGAGCTGTTCCTTGGCGAACTCCACCGCTATCGCCGCGCGGGCGTTCGGTGCCGGCGGCAGGTTGCTCGGCGTCTTGACGTTCTGCTGGTTCTGCTGCGCCTGCTGCTGCACGTACTGGGTGCGCTGGGTCGGCGTCAGCGAGTCCAGCAGCGCCTGCGCCTGCTTCTCCTTGGCGTCGATGGCCGCCTTGTTCGCCGCCATCTCGTCGCGCGTCTTCTGCAGCTGCTGCAGGTCCGAGGAGGCCTCGTTCTTGTCCTGGTCCAGCTGGCGCTTGATCTCCTGCGCGGTCTTCATCGAGTCCGCGGAGTGGCTGGACACCTCGGTCATCGCGGTGGCCTGCTGCAGGAACGAGTCCGGCGCCGCCGACAGCATCAGCTCCAGCGAGCTGTCCACGCCGCCGGCGCGGTACTGCGCGGCGGCCAGGCTGCCCAGCGAGGACTGCGCGGTGGTCAGCTGGGTCTGCTCGGCCGTGATGCGGGCCTGGATCTGGTCGACCTTGTGCTGCAGGGTGGCCAGGTTCGTGGCCGCCTGGTCGTACGCCTCGGAGGCCTGCTCGGCCTGCTGCTGGAGGCTGTTGACCTGGCCCTTGACGTCATTGAGGTTCGCGGTCGGGTCGGCGTGGGCCAGACCCGGGACCAGGGCGATGGAACCGACCGTGGCGGTCGCCAGCGTCACCGCGGTGCGAGGCGCGGTGATCGTCTTCTTGGACGCGCGGTGAGTGGTCACGGTTTTGTGGGACGCCACTAGGGCGACTCTCCTTCTCTCCCTGCCGCCTACCGGGTTAGCTGACGGGTTCGGGCTGAGAAGCGTGCCCTACAGGCCGCCGCGCGGGGGTACGCAGCGGACCGATTCACCCCTTGGCCCCAGTGGATGCGGGCCGGTGGGACTTGGTGGGTCCCCGGTTCCGGATCGGCGCTCCGCCCTCGGACCGTGTGGGAGTCCGTGGAAACTGCGGGCCGCGCTTTGCCGGATTCGGCGTGAACTCCCGCCACCGTCCAGGGCGGTCGGCGTGGTTACGGGTGTCCGGCCGTAACCCTAGCGAGACCCCGAACGACAAAACGGACCGGCCCAGGACGCTATACCAGGATTTTACCTTGGGAGGCGTTTAGAGATCCTGATTCACTCCGGCCTGTCCGAGTTTGGACAGGGTCGATCGCGTGGTTCTTGCCGACGCATCGTCGGCATGATGCCCGGAGAGCGGGAGCGGTAGGCGTGAAACTACTGCAAGAGTGCCAGCTAGTCCGGCATTTCGTCGGCGTCGGCGGCGCCGCCCGGCGGAGTCCCGGGGCGGTCGTGCGGAGGATGTCAGTGGCCTGTTTAAACGACGGTGGCGGGCGACCCGCGTTGCGGGTCTCCCGCCACTCGTCTGTGGATCGTGGCGATGTCTATGGGTCGATATCCGTGGTGATGTCTACGACCCCTGATCCCCGCTCAGGCCGAGGTCGCCAGCGGCCGGGTCGGCCACTCCGGCTCGGAGTACGACTTCTCCCCGCGCCGCTCCCGGTACGCGGCCCGGTCGGCCTCCTGCTCGGCCTTCCAGCGCGCCTGGGCCTCGTGCAGCCGGACCGCGTCCAGCGTCCCCACCGCGGCGTAGCTGGCGCCGATCACCTGCGCCAGGTTCATCGCGGCCAGGGCGTCGGCCGCCGCGTCGTGCGCGTGCGTGATGGTCACGCCGTAGAACTGGCACTGCGCCTCCAGCGTGCGCGCACCCTTGCGGAACTTGTCCATCTGCCGGTCGATGACCAGCGGGTCGATCACCGGCGCCACCGGGGCGCGAGCGGCCAGCGGGGCCAGGCCGTTGCGGGCCAGCTCGGCCTCCAGCAGCGTCAGGTCGTACGGGGCGTTGAACACCACCAGCGGCGTGCCGGCGCGCAGCTCGAGGGCCAGCGCGTCGGCGATCTCGTCCAGCGTGCGGCGCGGCGGGGCGCCGTGCTCGCGGGCGTACTCGGTGGTGATGCCGTGGATGGCGGTGGCCTCGGCCGGGATCTCCATGCCGGGGTCGATGAGGAAGGTCTTCTCGGCGCCGTCGGAGGTGACGATGGCCGCCGAGACGATGCGCACGGTCTTGGGGTCGCGGCCCGTGGTCTCGGTGTCGAAGCCGGCCAGCCGGCGGCGGTGCCAGCCGTCGTGCGACCCGCGCTGCGGCGGCACGGCCGCCTGCGGGGCGGCGGTCTCACCGGCGGGCCGGGGCTCCCAGGCCGGGGCACACCCATGGTGATAGGTCTGCCACGCACCGTCCACGTTGGCGCGCTCACCGGCCTCGGCTTCCACCCGACCCTTGCACGCGGCGCACGTTCCCGCGTACTTGTTGACCAGAGTCACTGTGTTGTTCTCCCTCACCTCGTGTTGTCACCATGGTGGCGCACCGTTCTGACAAACACCGTCAGACTCGGGTCCGGCGACGTCAGCGGCTACCCTGGTGGACTACGGCGGTTTTTCTAATCCGCCCGATCTGTTGATTTCCGCGCGAAGGATGACTACGACGTGTTCGACACGCTCTCCGATCGTTTGGCCACGACGTTCAAAAACCTGCGCGGCAAGGGTCGGCTCTCGCAGCAGGACATCGACGACACGCTGCGGGCCATCCGGCAGGCGCTGCTGGAGGCCGACGTCTCGCTGCAGGCCGTGCGGCCCTTCATCGCCGCCGTCCGGGAGCGGGCCGAGGGCGCCGAGGTCTCCAAGGCGCTGAACCCGGCGCAGCAGATCATCAAGATCGTCAACGAGGAGCTCGTCGCCATCCTGGGCGGCGAGACCCGGCGGCTGCGGTTCGCCAAGAACCCGCCGACGGTGATCATGCTCGCCGGTCTGCAGGGTGCCGGTAAGACCACGCTGGCCGGCAAGCTGGCCCGCTGGCTCAAGTCCGAGGGCCACACCCCGATCCTGGTCGCCGCCGACCTCCAGCGGCCGAACGCCGTCACCCAGCTGCAGGTGGTCGGCGAGCGGGCCGGTGTGCCGGTGTTCGCCCCCGAGCCCGGCAACGGCGTCGGGAACCCGGTGAAGGTGGCCCAGGACTCGGTCGAGTTCGCCAAGGCCAAGCTGCACGACGTGGTGATCGTCGACACCGCCGGCCGCCTGGGCATCGACGCCGACCTGATGAAGCAGGCCGCCGACATCCGCGACGCGGTCCGGCCGGACGAGGTCCTGTTCGTGGTCGACGCCATGATCGGTCAGGACGCGGTGACCACCGCGCAGGCCTTCATGGACGGCGTCGGCTTCGACGGCGTGGTGCTGACCAAGCTCGACGGCGACGCCCGCGGCGGTGCCGCGCTGTCGGTGCGCCAGGTCACCGGCAAGCCGGTGATGTTCGCCTCCACCGGGGAGAAGCTGGAGGACTTCGACGTCTTCCACCCCGAGCGGATGGCCGGCCGCATCCTCGACATGGGCGACATGATGACCCTGATCGAGCAGGCCGAGAAGGCCTTCGACCAGGCCGAGGCCGAGGCGATGGCGGGCAAGCTGGCCCGCAACGAGTTCACCCTCGACGACTTCCTGAAGCAGATGGAGCAGCTCAAGAAGCTGGGCTCCATGAAGAAGCTGCTGGGCATGCTGCCCGGCGTCGGCGACATCAAGCAGCAGCTCAACGAGATCGACGACAAGGACGTCGACCGCATCGCGGCCATCATCAAGTCGATGACCCCGGGCGAGCGCGAGGACGTCAAGATCATCAACGGCTCCCGCAAACAGCGCATCGCGCGCGGCTCGGGAACCACGGTCCAGCAGGTCAACAACCTCATCGACCGCTTCCTGGAAGCCCGCAAGATGATGCAGCAGATGGCCAAGGGCGGCATGCCCGGCATGCCGGGGCTGCCCGGCGCCGGCGGGCTCGGCGGCACCAAGCGCAAGTCGGCCAAGGCCAAGGCCGCCGACAAGTCGGCCAAGTCCAAGGGCCGCTCGCGCTCGGGGAACCCGGCCAAGGCCAAGGCCGAGGAGGCGGCGCGCCAGGCGCGCAAGGACGGCAACGGCGCGGCGTTCGGCGACGCGGACGGCGGCGGCCAGTTCGAGCTGCCGGACGAGTTCAAGAACCTGCTGCCCCCGCAGTAGTCCCCGGTAGTGCGCATCTGGTCCGTCAGGGGCGCCTCACGCAGTGGGGCGTCCCGGTGGCCGCGGGTGCCGGGGGCGTCCCGACCAGCCTGAACCTTCTGGCACAATGGAAGCTTGTACCGGTCGCGCATGGCCCTCTCTCCTGCGCTACGCCGAGTCCATCCGGCTGCTGCCGATGCCATGTCCCCACGTGGCGGCGCGGCGGCACCACCCGTAGTCAACCAAGCAGGAGACACCACACCGTGGCAGTCAAGATCAAGCTCAAGCGCATGGGCAAGATCCGGAACCCGCAGTACCGGATCATCGTGGCCGACGCCCGTACCAAGCGCGACGGCCGGGCGATCGAGGAGATCGGGAAGTACCACCCGAAGGAGGACCCCTCGTACATCGAGGTCGTCTCCGAGCGTGCGCAGTACTGGCTGGGCGTCGGCGCGCAGCCGACCGAGGCCGTCGAGGCCATCCTGAAGGTCACCGGCGACTGGCAGAAGTTCAAGGGCCTGGACGCCCCGGCGCCGATGAAGGTCGCGGCCCCCAAGGCCGACCGCAAGGCCGTCTTCGAGGCCGCCGCCAAGGAGGCCGCCGACGAGCCGAAGACCGGCGCCACCACGCCGAAGAAGAAGGCCGAGAAGGCCGAGAAGAAGGTCGACGAGACCCCGGCGACCCCGGCGACCGAGGCTCCGGTGGAGACCCCGGCCCCGGCTGTCGAGGCTGAGATCGCTTCCGAGGGCTGAGCATGCTGGAAGAGGCCCTGGAGCACCTGGTCAAGGGCATCGTCGAGCACCCCGATGAGGTCCGGGTCCGCGAGCGCGACCAGCGCCGCGGCAAGGTCCTGGAAGTCCGGGTGCACCCGGACGACCTGGGCAAGGTGATCGGTCGCGGCGGGCGCACCGCCCGTGCGCTGCGCACCGTGATGGCCGCCCTCGGCGGCCGCTCGCTGCGCGTCGACCTGGTCGAGGCGGCCGGCTACCGGTGAGCCCCGACACGGAGAATACCTCCGGCCGGCCCGAGGCCCTGCGCCTCGTGGTCGGCCGGATCGGTCGTGCGCACGGCATCCGCGGCCAGGCCACCGTCGAGGTCCGCACCGACGACCCGGACCTGCGCTTCGCGCCCGGCGCCCGGCTGCTGACCGAGCCGGCCGAGCGCGGACCGCTGGTGGTGACCGACTCCCGCTTCCACAACGGCATCCTGCTGCTGTCCTTCGAGGGCGTGACCGACCGGAACGCCGTCGAGGCGCTGCGGAACACCATCCTGGTGGTCGAGGCCGACCCCGACGAGACCCCGGACGACCCCGAGGAGTTCTTCGACCACCAACTGCTCGGCCTGCCGGTCGAGCTGGCGGACGGGACCGTGCTGGGGGAGATCGCCGACCTGCTGCACCTGCCCGGGCAGGACGTGCTGGCCGTCAAACGGCCGGACGCGCCCGAGGTGCTGATCCCGTTCATCAAGCAGTTCGTCCCGGTCGTGGACGTGGCCGCGAAGCGGGTCGTGGTCGATCCGCCGGCCGGGCTGCTGGACCTGGACAGCGTCGAGTAACCGCTCCTCGGAGCGGTGAGTCTTCGCGAGCGGCGAGAACGGTCACCCCATGCGCATCGACATCGTCACCATCTTCCCCGAGTACCTGGCGCCGCTGGACGTCTCGCTGATCGGCAAGGCGGCGGCCGCCGGGATCCTCGACGTGCGCGTGCACGAGCTGCGCGACTGGACCCACGACCGGCACAACACCGTGGACGACTCGCCGTGCGGCGGCGGGCCGGGCATGGTGATGAAGCCCGAGCCGTGGTCGGAGGCGCTGACCCAGATCGTGCCGCCGGGGTCGGAGGCCGGGGCGCGGCTGATCGTGCCGACGCCGTCGGGCCGGCCGTTCACCCAGCGGGTCGCCGAAGACCTCGCGACCGCTTCGCACCTGGTGTTCGCCCCGGCGCGCTATGAGGGGATCGACCGGCGGTTCATAGAGGCCGCCGCAGAGCGGATGCCTGTAGAAGAGCTCTCCATCGGCGACTATGTGTTGGCCGGGGGAGAGGTCGCGGTCTTGGTGATGGTCGAGGCCGTGGGTCGTCTTCTGCCCGGCGTCCTGGGCAATGCGGAGTCTGCTAAGGACGATTCCTTCGGGCACTCCTCTGAGGGCGGTATGGCAGGGCTCCTGGAGGGGCCCGTATATACGAAGCCCGCGAGTTGGGACGGCCGCGAGGTCCCGCCGGTGCTGCTGTCCGGTAACCACGCGCTGATCGCGCGCTGGCGTCGGGACCAGGCGCTGGAGCGCACCGCTGCGATGCGCCCCGATCTGATCGCCGCCCTGGACCCCGCCGCGCTGGACAAGAAGGACCGGGCCCGCCTGGAGGCTTTGGGCTGGTCGCAGACCCCCGGCGGATTTCGTTTCGACCCCGACGCTGTGTCAGACTAGGCCGGTATTGCTTGAGCAGGTGCCGGTCCTTCCTAGGCACAGCCACCTGCCCGCCGGACGCGCCCTGCCACAGGGGGACCCGCCCACGGCGATTTCAAGCCGGAATCTGGTTTCACCACCCAAGCCGTGGCCGACCTGTGGCGTCCACGAGGAGAGATCATGGACAAGCTGTCCACCATCGACGAGCTGTCGATGCGCATCGACGTCCCGGACTTCCGTCCCGGCGACACCGTCAACGTGCACGTCAGGGTCGTCGAGGGCAACCGCTCCCGCATCCAGCAGTTCAAGGGCGTCGTCATCCGCCGCCAGGGCTCCGGCGTGCGCGAGACGTTCACCGTCCGCAAGGTCAGCTTCAGCGTCGGCGTGGAGCGCACCTTCCCGCTGCACACCCCGATCATCGAGAAGATCGAGGTCGTGACCCGCGGTGACGTCCGTCGGGCGAAGCTGTACTACCTGCGCGACCTGCGCGGCAAGAAGGCGAAGATCAAGGAGAAGCGCGAGGCGGTCGCGGGCCACTGAGCCTGCGCCTTCCGGCACGCTTTTCCACGGCTCCGGGCCACGTTCTCACCACGAGGACGTGGCCCGGAGCCGTTTACACAATCCTCAGGCAAGTCCTATAACTTGTTCGACTGGGAACGGCTGTTCCTGTCTGTCCAGATGTGCTGACCCGGGTCGTGCGGACCCGACGACGAACAGGCTAGGGTGCGGCCGGTGGCCAAGGGGCAAAGGCGCCGGCTGAAACCGGTGAAGTTGTGGAAGGAACTGCCGATCCTGTTCGGGGTCGCGCTGTTGCTCGCCCTGGTGATCAAGACGTTCTTCGTCCAGGCCTACTTCATCCCGTCGGAGTCCATGCAGCACACCATCGAGCCCGGGGACCGCGTGCTGGTGAACAAGCTCACCCCGTGGTTCGGCTGGACCCCGCAGCGCGGCCAGATCGTGGTCTTCAAGGACCCCGGCGGCTGGCTGGACCCCTCGGAGATCAAGAAGGACAACGCCTTCGTCGGCGGAGTCAAGAAGGTGTTCTCCTGGGTCGGGCTGCTGCCCGAGGGCAACGAACAGGACCTCATCAAGCGGGTCGTCGGGGTGCCCGGGGACGTCGTGCAGTGCAAGGGCGTCGGGCAGCCGGTGACGGTCAACGGCGTGCCGCTGGACGAGCACTCCTATCTTTACCGCGGGGTCGACGGACAACTGGACGACCCGTCGCAGACGCCCTTCGGGCCGATCACTGTGCTGCCGCACACTGTGTTCGTGCTCGGCGACCACCGGAGCGACTCCGGGGACTCGCGGGTGCACCTGCAGGAAGCCTCCCAGGGGCTGGTGCCGTACTCGGACATGCAGGGTCACGCTTTCGTGCGGATATGGCCGCTGACACGCATCAGCGGTCTGGGTACTCCCTCTACGTTCTCCTTGAAGAACCCCGCGCGGGCCGCGCAGAGCGCCGCCACTGTGCCGCCGCTCATGTGGGGGTTCACGCTCGCCGTGCCGCTGCGGGCCGGTGTGCAGCGGCGCCGCCGCCGGGGCGGGCCTCTCCTTCCGGACCCCGCGGGCGTAACCAATCGGCTACGCGGGCGGTTGGGTACGGAGCGGCCGCTTGGCTGAAGCGAACTTTCGAGGGATTGCGAAGGGAACAGCGACATGGACCAGGCGGCAGCGAAGCCGAGCGGGCCTGGCGGGTCACCGGAAGGGCAGACTGTGACAGTGGACGAAAGCTCCGAGACCGCCGACAACCCGGTCGGCCGCGGCGAGGCCGTGGTCCCGCGCCCCGAGTATCCGGCGCACGATCAGGGGGCCGGCTACGCGCAGGCCTCCGGGTACGCGCCTTCGTCGGGCTATGACCAGTCCGGCCAGCCTGGCCAGCCTGGTGCGGCCGGTGGGGCCGGCGGCTACGGGAATCAGGGCGGGTACGCCGGACAGGGCGGCTATACCGCTCAGGGCGGTTACCCCGCGGCTGCGCCGGCTCCCGCGCAGGGAAACTACGGCGGCTACGGCGGATACGGCGGGCCTGAGGGACCGGGTGGTCCTGGCGCCGGCGGCCCGGGTGCCGGCGGGCCCGGCGGTTACGGCGGTCCTGGCGGGCCTGGTGGCTCGGGCGGTCCGGGCGGCCCCGGTGGTCCTTTCGGCCCCGGCGGCGGTGAGGGTCCCGACGCCTCCGGCAGCGGCCCCGAGGGCGCCTCGCCGTCCCCCGAGGACGAGGAGCCGATCCGCGAGCCGGCCGAGCCGGCCGGTCCGCGCACCTGGTGGCAGTGGGTCCTGCTGCCGTTCGCGGTCGTGTGGCGGTTCGCGTTCCCGAAGAAGCCGCGGCCGTTCATCGTCGAACTGCCGTTCCTGCTGGCCATCGCCCTGGTGCTGGCCTTCATCATCAAGACGTTCCTGGTCCAGGCGTTCGTCATCCCCTCAGGCTCGATGCAGCAGACGCTGGAGATCAACGACCGCGTGCTGGTGAACCGGTTCTCGAACTGGATGGGCCACGAGCCCAACCGCGGCGACATCGTGGTCTTCCAGGACCCGGGCGGCTGGCTGGACAGCGAGCCGGTGAAGCCGAAGAACGTCTTCAGCAAGGTCCTGACCGCGGTCGGCCTGCTGCCGGAGGACAACGGCGACCTGATCAAACGGGTCATCGGGGTCGGCGGCGACGACGTGAAGTGCCTGGGCAACGGCGCGCCGGTGACCGTCAACGGCGTCCCGCTGCAGGAGTCGGGTTACCTCTACCCGAGCAACCTGCCCTCCATGGAGCCCTTCGAGGTGCACGTCCCGCAGGGCAAGATCTGGGTCATGGGCGACCACCGCGAGGTGTCGGTGGACTCCCGGGCCCACATCAACAGCCAGACCGGCGGCTTCGTGCCGGTCGGGAACGTGGTCGGCATCGCGGTGCTGAAGGTGTGGCCGCCGTCGCACTTCGGGACGCTGCCGGTGCCCGCGACGTTCAAGAAGAGCTTCCAGGCCATGTCGTCGGCGCCCGGCGCGGTGCCCCTGGCGGCGTTCGCCGTGGGCGTGCCGATCCGGGTCGTCCACCGGCGTCGGAAGCTGAAGAAGCTCGACCTCCTCAACAACTAGAGGTGTAGTTTCACTACCTATGTAGTGATTTGACCACCGACCTACGGCGGCCGCGGCAGGGACTTCCCTGTGCGGCCGCCGTAGTCGTCACCGGCGCGTTGTACGTTAGAGACGATGACCACGACGCCCACTCTCACGCTGCCGCGCGGCGTAGCCATCCGCTCCGATGCGGGGATCTACGGCTACGAGCGCGCTCTGGCCCGCGCCGGGTTCGCTCAGGTCGCCGGCGCGGACGAGGCCGGGCGGGGTGCCTGCGCCGGACCGCTGGTGGCGGCGGCCGTGATCCTGCGCCCCGGGGCCTCCGGCCGCATCCCCGGCCTGTCCGACTCCAAGCTGCTCACGGAGAAGGCCCGCGACCGGGTGCGCGTGGAGATCGAGAAGCGCGCGCTGTCCTATGCGTGGGTCGCCATACCGGCGCCCGAGGTGGACCGCCGGGGCCTGCACCAGGCGAACATCGAGGCGCTGCGGCGCGCCGTGGCCCGCCTGGACGTCGCCCCCTCCTACGTCCTGTCGGACGGGTTCCGTGTCGACGGGCTTCCCTGCCCTAGCCTTGCCATGTGGAAGGGGGACCAGGTGGCCGCGTGCGTCGCCGCCGCGTCGGTGCTGGCCAAGACCGTGCGGGACGCCATGATGACCGAGTTGGCCCAGCGCCACCCGGCCTACGGCTTCGAAGTCCACAAGGGCTACTCCACCCCCGCCCACCAGGCCGCATTGACGGAGCACGGGCCTTGTCCGGAGCACCGTTTCACATATGCCAACGTGGCGAACGTTTCCCCGCGTTGTGGGTGACAATGACTGTGATTGAAGACCGACCAAGGGGAGCGTGGGCATGAGCGCTGAGGACCTCGAGAAGTACGAGACCGAGATGGAGCTCCAGCTCTATCGCGAGTACCGCGACGTGGTCGGCCTGTTCAAGTACGTGGTCGAGACCGAGCGCCGCTTCTACCTGACCAACCAGGTGGACCTCGCGGTGCGCTCGGCGGACGGCGAGGTGTACTTCGAGGTGACCATGGCCGACGCCTGGGTGTGGGACATGTACCGGCCGGCGCGGTTCGTGAAGAACGTCAAGGTGGTCACGTTCAAGGACGTGAACGTCGAGGAACTGGCCAAGAGCGACCTGGAAGTCCCCACCGACTGAAAGGCCACCCGGCCGCAATTTTAATTGAATAGCAAACAAAGACGCCCGTCACGCTGGCCCACTGGGCCACACGAGTGACGGGCGTCCCCTTTTGCCCCGACTTATCCACAACCTCCCGAACCCACCTGGCCCCCCACCCCCACCCCGAGCCACCCTCGATCCCAAGCGGCCCACCCGAAACCGGGGCCGACCGAACGACCGGGAGGAGCTCAGAGGTGACCGGCACAACCCCGTTCCTGGAGGTCGAACACCACCTGACGGAATTCCCGTCGGCGGCCGACCACAGCACGATGTCCCCAACCCGCCTGGGCCGCGAAGGCGAGGAAATCGCCGCGGTCTACCTGACCGCCTGCGGCTACCACGTCCTGGACCGCAACTGGCGCTGGCGCGGCCCCGACGTCCGCGGCGAACTCGACATCATCGCCCTGGCCTCCGACCTCCTGGTGACCGTCGAGGTCAAGGCCCGCCGAGAAGGCACCGGCGGCCGCCCCTTCGACGCGATCACCGAAGCCAAACGAGCCCGCCTGTGGAAACTGACCAACCGCTGGCTCGCCGAACACCGCCTCGACCCCGCCTTCCGCACCCACCTCCCCCGAGGCGGCGTCCGCGGCATCCGCCTGGACGTCATCGGCCTCCAGTTCCCCGCCGACGGCCGCACCGAACCCCTCATCGACCACCTGCAGGCGGTGTGACATGCGCGCCATCGGCACCGCCGCCGCCCCGACTCCCGCCGCCCAGGTCCCCGCCGCCCGGATCGCCGCCACTCCGCCCGGCGCCGCCCGACTCACTACCGCTCTCGCCGGTGCCCCGGCCATCGCCTCTACCGCCCCAGCCCCGGCCGCCGCCGTACTTACGGTCTCTGCCACTGCATGCTCTGGCCAGGCTCCGACCGCTGCCTGTGCTGCGCCGGCCGTCTCGTCTATTGCCTCTACCGCCCCAGCCCCGGCCGCCGCCGTCCCCGCTGTTTCTGTCGCCGCATGCTCTAGTCGGGCTCCGTCCAGCACCCTGGCCGCCGGCGCTCCGGCGATCGCCTCCACCGCGCCCGCCCCGGCCACGGTTCCGGCCGCCGCCTGCGCTGCCCCGATCGCCGCCGCCGTCGCCGTCCGCACCGCCCCAGCTCAGGCGGTCGCTATCTCCACCACCTGCTGTGTCGATATTTCCGACCAGCACCGCGTCGCCCAAGCGTTCATCACCGCCGCGATCCGTCTCGGCCCGGCCCTCTCCGCCGCCCCGGACCGGCTCCCGCCCCTGCCGTACCTCGGCCGCCACCGTCGCACCGAAGCCCCTCGCCTCAGCGCTCCTCCCCAGGCGGTCCGGCCATGAGCATCGCGCGCACCCACGCCGTGGCCCTCAACGGCACCCAGGGCGTCGTCGTCGAGGTCGAGGTCAACGTGACCCGCGGCGCCACCCGCACCCAGATCCTCGGCCTGCGTGACACCGTCCTGTCCGAGTGCCGCGACCGGGCCCGCGCCGCCGCCTACAACTCCGGCCACCGCTGGCCGGACGGCAACGTGACCGTCGGCCTGTCTCCGGCCTGGGTCCGCAAGGAGGGTTCGGCCTTCGACCTCGCCGTCGCGGCCTGCGCGCTCGCCGCCGACGGCACTGTCAGCCAGCTGTCGCTCCAAGGCGCCATGTTCCTCGCCGAACTCTGCCTCGACGGCCGCCTGCGCCCGGTCCGCGGCGTGCTCCCGGCCGCCCGCGCCGCCCGCGACAACGGCCTGACCAAGGTCTTCGTCGCCGAGCCCAACACCCTGGAGGCCTCCCAGATATCCGGCCTCGAAGTCCACGGCATGCGCTCGCTGGCCCAGGTCGTCGCCTTCCTCCAGGGCACAGAGATCCCTGACGCCGAACCCCTCCCACAGGACACCGCCCCGCGCACCGGCCCCCTGCGCTCCCCGCGCCCCCTGCCCGACATGGCCGACGTCCTCGGCCAGTACGACGCGCGCAGCGCCCTCGAGGTCTCCGCGGCCGGCGGCCACCACCTCCTCCTGGCCGGTGCCCCCGGAGCCGGCAAGACCCTGCTCGCCGAACGCCTCCCCTCGATCCTGCCGCCCCTGGCCGAGGCCGAGGCACTGGAGGTGTCCTCCCTCCACTCGATCTCCGGCACCCTGCCCTGGGACAAGCCCCTGATCACCGACCCGCCCTACCAGAGCGTCCACCACACCTGCACGGTCGCCGGCATGGTCGGCGGCGGCACCGGCCGCATCGTCCCCGGCGCGATCAGCCGTGCGCACCACGGCGTCCTGTTCGCCGACGAGATCGCCGAAATGCAGCGCGCCGTTCTGGAAGCCCTGCGCGAACCCCTCGAAGCCGGCGAGATCGTCATCGCCCGAGCGTCCGGCACGGTCATCTTCCCCGCCAGATTCCTCCTGGTCGCGGCCATGAACCCGTGCCCCTGCGGCCGCGCCGGCACCGCGGGCGGCCAGTGCACGTGCACCCCCGACGCCCGCCGCCGCTACACCCAGAAGCTCTCCGGCCCCTTCCTCGACCGCATCGACCTCCGCCTCCAGGTCCACCCCGTCGGCCGCGCCGAGCTCTTCGGCGCCCTCCCCGGCGAATCCAGCGCCGACGTCCGCGACCGCGTCCTCGAAGCCCGAGCCCGAGCCACCCACCGCTATGCGGACCGCCCCTGGACCACCAACGCCCAGATCCCCGGCAACGCCCTCCGCGCCGAATTCGCCCCCGCCCCCGCCAGCCTCACGGACATCGACGCCCGCTACCAAGCAGGCACCCTCACTGCCCGAGGCTACGACCGCCTCCTGCGCGTGGCCTGGACCATCGCCGACCTCGCCGGCCGCCCCCGCCCCGGCCCCGACGAAGTGGCCACCGCCCTCGCCTTCCGCCAAGGCCTCCCCGGCCAACTAGCCACCTGACCCCACCCACCCCCGACCCCAGGAGCCCCCGATGACCTCCCTGCTCGCATCCCCCGACACCCCGGAGCCCACCATGACGCCCCGCACCGCCACCCCACCCACCCCGAACCCCGACCTCTCGACCACCGTCACGCTGCCCCGCTACACCGGACCCGAGCCACCCACCGCGCCCGAACCCGCCCCGCCACCGGAGCTCGGTGCATCGATCCGCCAACCATCGCTGCTCGCCCCGGACTCGCTCTTCTACAAGAGCTCGAACACTGATCCACCGACCGGCCCTGCGCCATCGGTCGCACCTGAGCCCGCCCCATCCAGCTCTGAGCCGTCGCTCCTGGCGCCGGATTCCTTGTTCTACGCGAGCGTGCCCAACGCGCAGTCACCCTCTGATGCAGCGTCTTCGGCCGTTCCTGAGCCTGGCCCATCGAGTCCGGAGCCTTCGCTTCTCGCGCCGAATTCCTTGTTCTACGCAAGCGCGCCCAACGCGCAGTCACCCTCTGATGCAGCGCCCTCGGCCGTTCCTGAGCCCGCCGCATCCAGCCCCGAGCCTTCGCTTCTCGCACCGACATCCTTGTACTACGCACCCGCCGCCCCGACCCCGCCCGCCGACACCGCTCCCACCCCCGAGCCGCTCCTCGCGCCGACCTCACTCTTCTACGCGGCCACCAACCGCTCGCCAAGCACCACCCCAGAGCCTCGCGCCGCATCGTCCGACAACGATCTGTCCGAGCCTCCCGTGCCACCCGCCCCCGAACCTCCCCCTCCATCGCCAACCCTCCGCCGCGCGCCCGAACCCGTCCTCGTCACCTCCGCCCCGCACGACCCCACCGCCGCGGACCGCCGCGCGCGCCTCGTCCTCCACCACGCCTCCGAGCCCGGCGACGCGCTGCTCTGCCGCCTCGTCGCTCGCTTCGGCGCCCCGACCGTCGCCTCGGCGCTCCTCTCCGGAAGTGCTGCGGACCTCCTGTCGTCCCAAGACGAAACGTCGGCCGGCGACCGCGCGGCCCTCATCGCCCGCGCCAACACGCTCCAGACCCGCTGCTACCGCGCCGATCCCGACGCCAATCTCGCCGTCGGCGAGAAGACGGGCGCCCGTTACGTCATCCCGGCCGACCCGCAATGGCCGGCGGCGCTCGACGATCTCGGCGACGCCGCCCCGCTCGGCATGTGGTTCCTCGGCACGGCCGATCTGGTCGCGGCGTCGCGGCGCGCCGTGTCCATCGTCGGCGCGCGCATCGCCACCGGTTACGGCATGCACGTCGCTGGCGAGCTCGCGGCTGGCCTGGCCGAGCGCGGGTGGGCCGTGATCTCCGGTGCCGCACGCGGTATCGACGGCGCCGCCCACCGCGGAGCGCTGGCCGCGCGCGGCGTGACGGTCGCGGCGCTCGCCTGCGGCATCGACCTCGTCTATCCCGCCGGCCACGAGGCGCTGATCGGAGCGATCGCCTCCGACGGCCTCGTCGTCTCCGAACTGCCGCCGGGCACCTCCGTCAGCCGCTTCAGGTTCCTCGACCGCAACCGCGTCATCGCGGCGCTGGGCCTCGGGACCGTCGTCGTGGAAGCGGCGGCTCGCAGCGGCTCCCTCGTCACCGCGCGCCTCGCCGACGAACTCGGCCGTCCGGTGCTCGCGGTGCCGGGCCCGGTCACGTCGGAAGCCTCCGAGGGCACCCACCAACTGATCCGTGACGGCGCACTCCTGGTCACCAGGGCCGCCGAAGTCATCGAACAACTCGGCGAACTCGGCGCCGACCTGGCCGAGCGCACCAGCTCCCGACGCCCCCGCGACTCCCTCGACCCGATCGCGGCCCGCGTGCTGGACGCGCTCCCGGTCGCCGGTCGGGGCACGCTCGACACCGTCGAAGCCGCCCTGGCCGCGGGTCTCGAGCCCCGCACCGTGCACCAGGCGCTGAACCGGCTCACCGCGGCCGGCTGGGTGGACCGTGAGGAGAGGGGGTGGTGCGCGCGCCTGCTCCCGTGAGCCCGCAGCGGAGCCCTACGAATGCCGCCGCCGACTCACCGTCTCGTTGTCAGCCTCACTCGCGATTCGACTCAGGACCCGTATCCGATTTCCCCCTCGAGAAAGGAGCCGAGATCGACCGCACCCCGACCCCTTCCCCTCGCCCCCGTGCAGGTCCGCGCCGCGCCCGGGTCCGGAACCGCCGCGGCGGAGCCGTCACCTGGCGCGGGTCGGATCCCGGAGCGATTGCCCGGACTGCCGACCTGCTCCTGGAGCGTCATCCGACGTAGGCTGGTGACGTGGACGACGCGTACCGGGCGGCCCTGGACCGCTTCGAGGAGGATCTGCGGGCGCGCAGGTTGTCCCCGCACACGGTGCGTGGCTACGTCGCCGACCTCGTGGACCTGTTCGCCTTCGCCGAGCGCGCCGGCGTCGGGCGGCCCACGGAGATCGGTCTGGACGTCGCAAGGTCCTGGCTCGCCGAGACGGCCGAATCCGGAGCGGCCCGAGCCACCCTGGCGCGACGCACGGCAGCCGCACGTGCGTGGGGCCGCGAGGCCTCGCTGCCCGGGCTGGTCCGCCTGGTGACGCCGAAACCGCGCTCGCCGTTGCCGACAGTCCTGTCGCAGCGCCAGATGTCCGACGCGCTCGCGACGGCCGCCGACGACGCCGCGACGCGCCCGACGGAACCGTTGGCGCTCCGAGACGTGGCCATCCTGGAGTTCCTGTACGCCACGGCGGCCCGCGTGTCCGAGGTGTGCGCGCTGAACGTGGACGACGTGGACTTCGCGCGCCGCACCGCCCGCCTGTCCGGCAAGGGCGGACGCGACCGCACGGTGCCGTTCGGCGTGCCGGCCGAGCGTGCGCTGCGCGCGTGGCTGGCGGACTCCGCGCGCGGCAGCGTGCTGGCCGCCGCGCGCGCGAACGGCGGCAAGCGTGCCGTTGCGGCAGCTGGGTGGGTGGGTGGGGGAGGGGGAAACCAGAAAACTGTCAAAGACACCGAAGCGGTCTTCCTCGGCGCCCGCGGCTCCCGCATCGACCCCGCCGTCGTCCGCCGCCTCGTCCACGCCCGCCTGCGCGCGACCCCCAACACCCCGGACACCGGCCCCCACGGTTTCCGCCACACCGCCGCGACTCACCTGATCGAGGGGGGCGCGGATCTTCGTGACGTTCAAGAGCTCCTCGGTCACGCTACGCTCGCAACAACCCAGATCTACACCCATGTGACGGCAGAGCGGATCAAGGCACGGTATGCCCAGTCCCACCCGCGGGCGTGAGGACAGCGTCCTCGACCAGGCGCAGCCCGCAGCGGCCCCCGGCGTCGCCGACGCGGCGTCGCAGGTCGCGGCTGCCCCGCGTCCCCGGGCAGGTCACACCCCGGATGAGCGCACGCCGTCGCGCGACTCCGCCCCCGCCGCCAACCACCCCCGCACGCCGCACGCCGCGGCCGACGCCACCGCGTCCGACGACGACGCGGCCAAGCCCGCCCCGCCCGTCACGCTCCCGGCCCCGAGCGCCGGAACCCGGGCCCTGAGCGAGCACATGGACCACAGCAGCAGCCTGGACGGCATCCGTGGTGCCGATGGCGACGCAGCCAAAACCTCGCCCGCTTTCCCCGTGTCCGGGGGCGCCGCCGACCCAGCGCCGAACATCGACCCACCGCCGAGCGCCGAGCCAGCGCCCAACACCGAGTCGTCGCCGCACGCCGACCCACGGCCGAGCGCCGACCCATCGCCCAACACCGAGTCATCGCGGCACGCCGCCCCACCGCCCAACACCGCCCCACCGCCGAGCGCCGCCCCACCGCCGAACACCGAGTCACGCCTGCCCACAAGCGCACCCAACCCCTCGGCCTCCGACAACCCCACCGGCGAGGCCGCTGAAGAGCCCGCCGCCACCGCCCTGGACATCCTCTGGGACGACTTCAAGCGCACCGGCGACCTGGGCCTCCGCGAGCGCCTGATCCTCCACTACTCCCCGCTGGTGAAGTACGTCGCCGGCCGCGTCCGCGTCGGCCTGCCCGGGGCGCTGGACTCCGCCGACTTCGTCTCCTCCGGCATCTTCGGGCTCATCGACGCGATCGAGCGCTTCGAGCCGCATCGGCACGTCAAGTTCGAGACGTATGCCATCGCGCGGATCCGCGGCGCCATCATCGACGAGCTGCGGGCGCTGGACTGGATTCCGCGGTCGTTGCGGCAGAAGGCGCGGGAGATCGAGCAGGCGTCGGTGCGGCTGGAGCAGGAGTTCGGGCGGACGCCGAGTGAGGCGGAGATCGCGCGGGAGTTGGGGATCGGGCTCGGGGAGCTGCGGCAGATCTTCAGCAAGCTGTCGTTGGTGAACGTCGCGGCGCTCGACGAGCTGCTCGCGCTGCCGACGCAGTCCGGGGACCGGATTCCGCTCATGGAGACGTTGGAGGACGGCGACGCGCCCGACCCCGTGGCGCTCTTCGAGGTGCAGGAGACGCGGGCTTTGCTGGCGCGCGCGGTGAACTCGCTGCCGGAGCGGGACAAGACGGTCGTCACGCTCTACTACTTCGAGGGCATGACGCTCGCGCAGATCGGCGAGGTGCTCGGCGTCAGCGAGAGCCGGGTGTGCCAGATCCACACCAAGGCGGTGCTGACGCTGCGCGGCAAGTTGTCCGCGAAGGAGTAGGACCTTCATCGGACCGTTCTCAACGCCGGGTTGTGTACAGGTGTGTGGACGCGGCACCTTAGTGCGCATGCCCAGGATCCGTGCCGCCACCGTCGTCGAGCACCGGGAGATGCAGCGCCGCGCGCTGCTCGAGGCGGCGCGCGACCTGGTGGCCGAGGGCGGTGTCGCCGCGTTGACGTTTCCGGCGCTGGCCAAGGCGACCGGGCTCGCACGCTCGAGCGTGTACGAGTACTTCAAGTCCCGCGCCGACGTGATCGAGGCCCTGGTCGCGCACGAGTTCCCGGCCTGGATCGGCGAGGTCCGCGCGGCGATGGCGGCCGAGTCCACGGCCGAACGGCAGCTCGCCGCCTACGTCCGCCGCCAGCTGGGCCTGGTCTCCGAACCGGGGCACCGCGCCCTGCTGGCCCTGTCCGGCCAGGAACTCGACGGCGACGCCCGCGACCGCATCCGCGCGGCACACGGCTGGATGCTCGACCTCGGCATCGGCGTCCTGCGCGCCCTCGGCCACCCGGAGCCGCGCCTGGCCGCCGCGCTGGTGCAGGGCACGGTCGACGCCGCGGCCAAGCGCATCAGCCTCGGGGCGGACCCGGCGGAGGTCACCGAGACCGCTGTCTCGATGGTGCTGTTCGGCGGCCTCGGCTCGGCCCGCCGCCACACGCAGGCGCTGAACGCCCAGGCCGGCCAGACGCGGCCGCAGCCTGGGGGGAATACGCGGCGGCGCGCGACGTCAGCGAGCTGACGTAGCCACCCGAACCGCCCGGTGTGGCAGCTTGGCACGTGAGACGGCCCCGCGCGCACGATCCGGCGCGGAGCCGCCTGGTGTGGCAGCTCGGCACGCGCGATGGCCCGCGCGCACGATCCGGCGCCGAGAGCAGGGCAGACCGGACTAGAAGCGAGCCGGTGAGTGCGGGCAGCGCTGAGCGCAGCGACCCACGTCCCAGTCCCCTAACAATCCGACAAATAACTCAAAAGCACTACGAATCCGTGACATCCCCTAACCCCCGCACCATCCTGGCCGCATGCGCCTCCGCAGAACCCTGGCGCTCGCCGCCATCGCCATCGCGCTCTCTGTTGCGCTGCCGGCCTTGGCGTACTCCGGTCCGCGTCTTCTCGCTGCCGTCTCTGGCACCTCCATCTCCAAGGGTGCGAAACAGGCCCAGCCCGTCCCGCCGCCACCCGGGCCCCCGCACGATCCCGCCCGTACCTGGACCTGGCCGCTCACGCCGCCTCCCGGTGCGCGGCGTCCGGTCGTCGTCCATCCCTTCCAGCCGCCGGCGAAGCGCTGGCAGACCGGTCATCGTGGCGTCGACCTTCTCGGCGGTCCCGGGCAGGAGGTTCTTGCCGCCGGCCAGGGCACCGTCAGTTACGCGGGCACGCTCTTCGGCCGTCCCGTCGTCGCCATCGATCACACCGCTCCGGGTCGCGACACGCTGCGTACCACCTACGAGCCTGTCGATCCCGTGGTGAAGGTCGGGGACAAGGTGCGGACCGGTCAGCTCATCGGCCATCTCGTGGACTCTCCCGCCAACCACTGCGCGCCGCGGACCTGTCTGCACTGGGGCCTCGTGCGCGGCTTCGGGCACGCCGAGCGCTACCTCAATCCGGTCGGGCTTCTGCAGCGCGGCCCGGTGCGGTTGTTGCCGGTGTGGGGTGTGAGGTAGGCGCAGCCTCACAAGGCGCAGTCCGGAAGAGCGCTCCTCGGCCGCCGCGCCTAGCGTCGGACGCGGGCCGCGATGTCCTCGGCCCAGTCACCGACCGACCGACCGACCGACCGAGCGAGCGAGAAGTGAGGGCCGAACCGATGAGCCTGGGCAAGAACCTCGGGAAGCTGGACGCCAAGGTCGACGAATCTCCCTCCAAAGGACGGTGGCGCGTGCACTCCGCCTCGACCACGCTCCCCACCGCCGACCGGCTGGAAATCACCTATCCCGGGGACGACGCGGTGTGGTCGCCCGCCGAGGAGATCGACGTGACCTGGGACCTGCGCGGCGACGTGCAGCGTCCCCTGGACGTGACGCTGGTCCGGCAGACCGGCGACCGCTCGGGGCCGAACTTCGGTCGGCTGGCATTCTTCACGCTGGCCCGCGGCGTAGATCCGGCCGAGAAGAAGGTCACCATCGAGGTCCCCGATGTACCGCCCGGCGGCGACTACGCCATCAGCATCTCCAGCGCGGATCCGCTGACCGTCTACAGCCGGGTGCTCACCATCGCCGAGCCGGAGCCCCAGCCCGCATAGGTGCGCCCCAGCCACACCCCCCGAACCCACCACCCCCACCCACCCCACCACCCCCGAAGACCGCCCCCGGCCCCCGCCCCGAAACGCACCGTGTCCACTCGGCTCCGGCCCGCGTGGGAAAACTCCTCCCCGCGGCCCGGTAGACTGCTCTCAGCAGCCGGAGTCCCCTCTGGCTGACTTCGCGTGTCCGGCAGCCGTCCAACCGTAAGGCCAGACGGCCCCGAGGCGCCTCGGTCCGCCCTCCCAGCGCAAGCCCGGCGAGCGGTACAGCGCCCCGGGCCTGCTCGGCGACAAGGCTCAACCGCCTCGTCGCCGTGATTGCCGGTCACCAGGGACAACCGAGATCCGACCAAGGAGGACACGGCATGGCCGTCGTCACGATGCGCCAGCTCCTGGAGAGCGGCGTGCACTTCGGGCACCAGACCCGGCGCTGGAACCCGAAGATGAAGCGTTTCATCCTCACCGAGCGCAACAGCATCTACATCATCGACCTGCAGCAGTCGCTGTCGTACATCGACCGCGCCTACGAGTTCGTCAAGCAGACCGTCGCGCACGGCGGCACGGTGATGTTCATCGGCACCAAGAAGCAGGCCCAGGAAGCCATCGCCGAGCAGGCGACGCGCGTGGGCATGCCGTACGTGAACCACCGCTGGCTGGGCGGCATGCTGACCAACTTCAGCACCGTCTACAAGCGGATCCAGCGCCTTCGCGAGCTGGAGGAGATCGACTTCGACGACGTCGCGGGCTCCGGCATGACCAAGAAGGAGCTGCTGGTCCAGCGCCGCGAGAAGGAGAAGCTGGAGCGCACTCTGGGCGGCATCCGGGACATGTCCCGCGTCCCGTCCGCGGTGTGGATCGTCGACACCAAGAAGGAGCACATCGCCGTCGGCGAGGCGCGCAAGCTGCGCATCCCGGTCGTGGCGATCCTGGACACCAACTGCGACCCGGACGAGGTCGACTACAAGATCCCGGGCAACGACGACGCGATCCGCTCCGTCGCGCTGCTGACCCGCGTCGTGGCCGACGCCGTCGCCGAGGGCCTGATGGCCCGCGCCGGCAGCAAGGCCGCCGAGGGCGAGCAGGCCGGCACCGTCGCCGTCGACGAGCCGCTGGCCGACTGGGAGCGCGACCTGCTGGCCGTGGACGACGCCAAGGCCGCCGAGGCCGCCACCGTCCCCCCGGTCGCCGCCGACGCCGCCCCGGCTGCCCCGGCCGCCGAGGCTCCGGTCGCCGAGACCCCGGCTGCCGAGACCCCGGCTGTCGAGGCTCCGGCCGCCGCCGCCGAGGCTCCGGCCGCTGCCGAGGCTCCGGCCGAGGAGGCGCCGGCTGCGGAGGCCGCCGAGGCCCCGGCCGCTCCGGCCGAGGACGCGCAGGCCTGAGCCGGTCCGACTGGTTGATTTCCGCGGTGCGCCGGGCGGTGACCCCGTCCGGCGCGCCGGAAGCCGATCCACGACGATCCACTCTTAAGGACGAGTAACCATGGCGAACTACACCGCCGCCGACGTCAAGAAGCTCCGCGAGCTCACCGCCGCCGGCATGATGGACTGCAAGAAGGCGCTGGAGGAGACCGACGGCGATCTCGACAAGGCTGTCGAGTTCCTGCGCGTCAAGGGTCTGAAGGGCGTCACCAAGCGCGAGGGCCGCTCGGCCTCCAACGGCCTGGTCGCCAGCGCTGTGGACGGCGTGTCCGGCACCCTGATCGAGCTGAACTGCGAGACCGACTTCGTCGCCAAGGGCGAGGCGTTCCAGACCGTGGCGGCCACCGTGCTCGCGCACGTCGTGAACGCCAAGCCGGCCGACGTCGAGGCGCTGCTGGCCTCGGAGATCGAGCCGGGCCAGACCGTGCAGGTCTTCCTGGACTCGGCCAACGCCACGCTGGGTGAGAAGATCGAGCTGCGCCGCTTCGCGCAGTTCCACGACGGCTACGTCGCCTCCTACCTGCACAAGACCTCCCCGGACATCCCGGCCCAGATCGGCGTCCTGGTCGAGCTGGACAAGGAGAACGCCGAGGTCGCCAAGGACATCGCGCAGCACATCGCCGCGTTCTCGCCGACCTACCTGACCCGCGACGAGGTCCCGGCCGACGTCGTGGAGACCGAGAAGCGCCTGGCCGAGGAGACCTCCCGCGAGGAGGGCAAGCCGGAGGCCGCGCTGCCGAAGATCATCGAGGGCCGGGTCAACGGCTTCTTCAAGGAGAACGTCGTCCTGGAGCAGGCGTTCGCCAAGGACCCGAAGAAGACCGTGAAGAAGATTCTCGACGAGAACGGCGTCACGCTTAAGCGTTTCGCGCGGTTCCGCGTCGGTAGCTGACCGGATCTGAAAAACTAAAGAGCACCGAATAGCTACGTCGAAGGAGCCGCTGCTGTGAAGGAAACCAATAAGGAAACCGACACGGCGGCGGTTCCTTCGCGTACTGAAAAGAACCGCAGGGTTCTGCTCAAGCTCTCCGGCGAGGTGTTCGGCGGCGGGCAGATCGGGGTGGACCCCGAGGTCGTCAAGAGCATCGCCAAGGAGATCGCGGACGTCGTCTCCGAGGGCGGTGTGGAGGTCGCGGTCGTCGTCGGCGGCGGCAACTTCTTCCGTGGCGCCGAGCTGTCGCAGCACGGCATGGAGCGCTCCCGCGCGGACTACATGGGCATGCTGGGCACAGTGATGAACTGTCTGGCTCTGCAGGACTTCCTGGAGAAGCTCGGCATCCCCACCCGGGTGCAGAGCGCGATCACAATGAGCCAGGTCGCCGAGCCCTACATCCCGCGCCGGGCGATCCGGCACCTGGAGAAGGGCCGCGTGGTCATCTTCGGCGCGGGCGCCGGCATGCCGTACTTCTCCACCGACACCACCGCCGCGCAGCGCGCGCTGGAGATCCACGCCGAGTCGATCCTGATGGCCAAGCAGGGCACCGACGGCGTGTACGACTCCGACCCGAACAAGAACCCGGACGCGGTCAAGTACGACACGCTGTCCTATGACGAGTTCCTGGCGCGCAACCTGAAGATCGCGGACGCCACCTCGGTGTCCCTGTGCCGTGACAACGGCATGCCGATCGTGGTGTTCGGCCTGCAGCCCGGCAACATCGCGCGCGCCATCCGCGGCGAGAAGCTCGGCACCGTCATCGGCCCGGCGCACTAACCGGCGCATCAAGGCGAGCGCGCACTGTTTCAGTGCGGCCGACCGCGAACGCACTAAGCTGCGCTTGAGCTTTGTAGTGGACACAGCAGAGCGCGAAGACTTCTAGGGAGCCCCCAAGTGATCGATGAGACCCTCCTCGAGGCCGAGGAGAAGATGGACAAGGCCGTCGAGGTCGCCAAGGAGGATCTGTCGGGGGTCCGTACCGGCCGCGCCAACCCGGCGATGTTCAACAAGCTGACCGCCGACTACTACGGCACTCCCACGCCGCTGAGCCAGATGGCCTCCTTCCAGGTCCAGGACGCGCGCATGGTGGTCATCTCGCCGTACGACAAGACGGCGCTCGGCGCGATCGAGCGGTCGATCCGCGACAGCGACCTGGGCGTGAACCCGTCCTCGGACGGCGTGGTGATCCGGGTGGTGTTCCCGCAGCTGACCGAGGAGCGCCGCAAGGAGTACATCAAGGTCGCCAAGAGCAAGGGCGAGGACGCCAAGATCTCGCTGCGCAACATCCGCCGGCACGCCAAGGAGACCCTGGACAAGCTGGCCAAGGACGGCGACGCCGGCGAGGACGACGTGCGCCGCGCCGAGAAGCAGCTGGACGACCTGACCCAGAAGCACACCGGGAAGATCGACGAGTTGCTCAAGCACAAGGAATCCGAGCTGCTGGAGGTCTGAGCCCTTCGGGGCTCGCACCGGCCGGGCAGGCTATCCGACGTCCACCGTGGACCGGCGGCTATGATCGCTGCCGGTCCGTCGCGTTTTTTCTCACCTAGTTCACGGGAGAGGGACGGCGGAGTTCACGAGGGGCGAGTAGGGGATGGTGCGGGCGCATGGCATCCACGCAGACCAGGCGCGGTGAGGCGCAGGCCCCCGGCGAGGGGCCGGGCGGCGGCGGTGCCGGGCGTCCTGGCGCGGGCTCGCGGGGCCGCGGCGGTCCTGGCGGTCCTGGTCCGGGTCCGGGCGGTTACGGCGGTCCGAGTGGGCCCGGCGGTTCGGGCGGACCCGGTGGCCGAGGTGGTCCTGGCGGTTCGGGCGGCCCCGGCGGTCCGGGCGGTCCCGACGACGGCGCGGGCGGCGGCGGAAACGGCGGCGGTGGCGGACGCTCCGGCGCCGGTGCGCGCGGCGCGGGCGGCAACCCCGGAAGCGCGGGCGACGCCCCCGGCAAGTCCCCGGGCCGTGCGGGGCGCAACCTGCCGGCCGCCATCGGCGTCGGCGTGGGCCTGGCCGCGGTGCTGCTGGGCACGCTCTTCCTGCGCGGCGCCTTCGCCGTCGTGGTCGCGATCGCGGTGGTCATAGGAGTCCGCGAACTCGCGCGGGCGATGGCCACCCGGGACGTCCAGGTCCCCTGGCCCCCGATCGCCGCCGGCGGGCTCGGCATGATCGCCGGCTCCTGGTTCGGCGGCCCGACCGCGATGGTCGCGGTGCTGGCGATGACCTCGCTGGCGGTGCTGGTCTGGCGGATGGCCGAGGGCGCGGACGGTTTCCTGCGCGACGCCACGGCCGGCCTGTTCACCCTGGTCTACGTCCCGATGCTGGCCTCGTTCGCGGTGCTGATGCTGGCCCAGGACAACGGCTACAAGCGCGTGATCCTGTTCCTGACCCTGCCGATCGCCAACGACACCGGCGGCTACGCCACCGGCGCCTTCTTCGGAAAGCACAAGCTGGCCCCGAAGATCTCCCCCGGGAAGACCTGGGAGGGCCTGGTCGGCTCGCTGATCGTGACCGCCGCCGTCGGCGCCGTGGGCATCTCGCAGATGCTGGACGGCAAGATCTGGCAGGGCGTGCTGCTCGGCGTCGCGGGAGTGGCCTCGGCGACGCTCGGCGACCTGGTCGAGTCGGTGATCAAGCGGGACCTCGGGATCAAGGACATGGGGAACCTGCTGCCCGGCCACGGCGGGATCATGGACCGGCTGGACTCGATGCTCGCGACGGCACCGGTGGCGTGGCTGTTGCTGAGCCTCTTCCTCGGGTGGAAGTAGCGCCCTATAGAGCAGGAGCCCTGCGAGAAATCCCTACAGGGAAATCTCGCAGGGCTCTTCGTTATTAGAGCTTGATTCCGTTAAGCAGCGTCTACCCAGGAGTTCGCAGTAGCCGCCTCGGAGGCGAGAACCGCTTCGACGAAGCCGGTCGGATTGTCCAGGGTGATGTTGTGCCCGCAATCCGGCAGCGCCACGACCCGGACCCCTGCGTCGATCAGTGCGTCAGCGCCCTCCAGAGGGCCGTCGGCGGCTGGGTAGAGGTAGGTCCGCGGGATGTCGAGCGTCTTCAGAATTGCGCGCCCCTCGAACCGCGCCAGGCTGGCCGCGCTCCGATAGAGAGCCACGGGACCGGCCATCCGCATCGTCCCGCGCCACCCCGGGTTCACACGAGCCAGAGTCTCCTCATAGCCGCCTCCGCGCAGGAACACGGTCTCGCCATAACGCGCGATCTGCGAGGAGCCGGAGCGCGGGATCTCCGGAGCCGGGTCGAGGTTCGAGTCGATCAGGACCAGGCTCGTCACTACGTCGGGGTGTCTGAGCGCGAGAACTGTCGCTATGGAGCCGCCCATGCTGTGCGCGACTATCTGCGCGCCGGATACGCCGGCGGTCCTTAGCGCGGTCGCGACCCAGTCCGCGTGGTCTTCGATGGTGTAGCCGGCGTCGGCGGGCCGGTCGCTGGCGCCGAAGCCGAGCAGGTCCAGGAGCAGGGAGCGCCGGCCGCGCAGGCCGTCGCTCGTGGCGACCTCGGCGAAGCAGTGGGCCGAGCTGCCTCCGAGGCCGTGGATGTACACGCGGGCCGGCTCGGTGCCGGGCAGTTCGGTCCAGTGGATGGCCGAGCCGTCGGCGCGGACTTCGGCGGTGTGCAGTGTCATGACTTGCCCCTCCTGCTTGCGTGCATCGCGCTGCTTGCGCGCATCGTGACCGAGGTACCTCGGTAGCGAGATACCTCGGCGGCGAGGTATCTCGATCCGATGTACATCGATTCGAGGCGCGCATCGTGACCGCGGTACCTCGGTAGCGAGATACCTCGGTGTCGATGCATCTCGATCCGATGTACATCGATTCGATATACCTCGGTGCCGATATACCTCGGTGTCGAGGTATGGCGAGGACCATACCTCGGCGTCGAGGTATCCTCAACCTGTGTTGGAGTTCGCGATCCTTGGCTTCCTGTTCGAGTCCCGCTTGTACGGCTACGAGCTGCGCAAGCGTCTCGCCGCGCTCACCGGCCACGTGCGACCGCTCTCCGACGGCACGCTCTACCCGGCGATCAAGCGCTTGGTGGCGGCCGACCTGGTGCTCAAGAACCTCGAGGCGGGGTCGATCGCCGCGCCTCGGCACATGTTGGAGCTGAGCCCCGCCGGCCACGGCACGCTGCTGCTCATGCTGCGTGAGCCCGATGACATCTTCATCACCGACGAGAACCAGTGGTTCTGTCTCCTGGCGTTCCTCCGCCACCTCGACGACCCGGCAGCCCAGGCCGCCGTCCTCCGTCGCCGTCTGGAGTTCCTGAGCACTCCCGCGAGCTTTTTCTACGAGGGCGACCGTCCGCTCAGCGCCGAGGACGTCGGCGACCCCTTCCGGCGCGGCGTGCTGCAGATCGCGCGTGTGACCAGTCGCACGGAGATCGAGTGGCTGCGGAACACCATCGGGGAGCTCGAGGCGCAGAGTGGTCACTCGGCCGTGGGAAACTAGTAACACTATGTCTGCTGAAGCTCCTGAAACGCCCGCCGTCGACGTCGAGATCGCGCCGAAGCCGCCGCGCCCCGGCGAGCTGACCTTCAGCTCCCCGCGCCGGGCCAAGCCGCCGCGCCACCTGGCCGACCTCACCTCGGCCGAGCGCAAGCAGGCGCTGACCGAGCTGGGGCATCAGGGGTTCCGCGCCGCGCAGGTCTCCAAGCACTATTTCGGCCACCTCACCGACGATCCGGCCGAGTGGACCGACGTGCCGGCCGCCAAGCGCGAGGAGCTGGCCGGGATTCTCACGCCGAAGCTGCTCACGCCGATCCAGGAGCAGACCGCCGACAACGGCACCACGCGCAAGACGCTGTGGCGGCTCTTCGACGGCGCGACCGTCGAGTCGGTGCTGATGCGCTACCGCGACCGCACCACGATGTGCGTGTCCTCGCAGGCCGGCTGCGGGATGAACTGCCCGTTCTGCGCCACCGGCCAGGCCGGGCTGACCCGGAACATGTCCACCGGCGAGATCGTCGAGCAGGTGGTGGCCGGTGCCCGGACGATGGCGCGCGGCGAGGTGCCCGGCGGGCCGGGGCGGGTCTCCAACGTCGTGTTCATGGGCATGGGCGAGCCGCTGGCCAACTACAAGGCCGTGATCGGCGCCGTGCGGCGGCTGACCGAGCCGGTGCCGGACGGCCTCGGGCTGTCCGCGCGGCACATCACCGTCTCCACGGTCGGTCTGGTCCCGGCGATCGAGAAGCTGACCGCCGAGCGCATCCCGGTGACCTTGGCCGTCTCGCTGCACGCCCCGGACGACGAGCTGCGCGACACCCTGGTCCCGGTGAACACCCGCTGGAAGATCTCCGAGGTCCTCGACGCCGCCTGGCGCTACGCCTCGGTCACCAAGCGCCGGGTCTCCATCGAGTACGCGCTCATCAAGGACATCAACGACCAGGCCTGGCGCGCCGACCGCCTGGGCCGCATGCTCCGCAACAAGCTGGTGCACGTGAACCTGATCCCGCTGAACCCGACGCCGGGCTCGAAGTGGACCGCCTCCCGGCCGCAGGACGAGGCCGAGTTCGTGCGCCGGCTGGAGGAGTGGGGCGTGCCGGTCACGGTGCGCGACACCCGGGGCCGCGACATCGACGGAGCGTGTGGTCAGCTCGCCGCGGCGGTGAAGTAGCGGACCACGCGGGCCACGCGGGCCACGCGGAACCCGAGGAGCGCCGAGAGCTGGGAGCACAGATGCCGCCGTCCGGATTCCACCACGTCGAGATCTGGGTGGCGGACTTGGCGTCGGCCGAGCCCTCCTGGAACTGGATCCTCGGCGAACTCGGCTGGGCGCTCTACCAGAACTGGCCCGCCGGGCGCAGCTGGCGCATCGGCGAGTCGTACCTGGTGGTCGAGCAGTCCTCGGCGGTCCGGCCGGGGCTGCCCTACGACCGGATGCGTCCCGGCCTGAACCATCTGGCGGTACACGCGCCCGACCGTACGACGGTCGACCGCATCCACGCGGCAGCAGAAGCAAACGGCTGGCAGCCGCTGTTCGCCGAGAAATACCCGCACGCCGGCGGACCGGACCACTACGCCGCCTACCTCACCGACGCCGCCGGCTTCGAGATCGAGGTCGTGGCGCCCGGGGAGCACGGACCCGACGTAGAGGGTTGATTTTCCCTACGCTGGAACGATGTCCGCCTCAGCCGCGGCCGCCGGGAGCGGATTCTCAGCGGCGAAGCCGGATTCCCTGTTCTCGCCTCGGTATCTCGCCATCACCCTCGGCCTGGCGTCCTCGGTCCTGCTGACCGCCTTCGAAGGTCTGGCCGTCTTCACGGCGCTGCCGGTGGCCGTCGGCGCGGTCCACGGCACGGCCTACCTCTCGCTCTGCTTCACCGCCTTCACCACGGCCAGCCTGGTCGGCATGGTGGTCAGCGGCGTCCGTGCGGACCGGGCCGGGCCGGCGGTGCCTTTCCTCGGCGGCACAACGGTTTTCGGAATCGGGCTGCTCGTCGCCGGGTCCGCGGACACGATGGCGCAGCTGGTCGCGGGGCGCGCGTTGCAAGGTTTCGGCGCCGGGCTGGTGATGGTGTTGCTGTACGTCATCCTCGGCCGCGGCTATCCGGAAAGCCTGCGCGCGTCGGCCTTGGCGATGATGGCCGCGCTGTGGGTGATGCCGTCGATCGTCGGTCCGCTGGTGGCCGGGTTCCTGACCGAGGACGTGTCCTGGCGCTGGGTCTTCCTCGGCGTGGCGCTGCTGGTGCCGCTGCCGGTGGCCCTGACGGCCGCGCCGCTCCGGAGGATGAGCGGATCCGTTGCGGCGTCAGGGGAAAGCGGCGCGAGCGGCACGCCTCGCCGACGCGTCCGGCTCGCGATCGTCGTCGCCGTCGGCGCCGGTGCGCTGCAGTATTCGGGCCAGGACTTCACGCCGGTCGGCATCGTGCTGGCGCTCGGCGGGATCGCGCTGCTGGTCCCGAGCGTCCCCAAGCTGTTGCCACGCGGGACGTTGCGCGCCGCGCGCGGCCTGCCGTCGGTCATCGTCATGCACGGCGTGCTCGGCGCCGCCTTCTTCGGGGCCGAGAACTACATCACCACGATGCTGGAGACCGACCGCGGTCTGTCGCCGACGATCGCCGGCCTGACCCTGGTCGGCGAGGCGGCCAGTTGGGCCGGCGCCGCGCAGCTCGCCAGCCGCGGGAAGCTGCCGTTCTCGCGCGAGACGATGGTGCGGCTCGGGCCGCTGGTGACGATCGCGTCGATCGTCGTGACCGGTTCGGCCGCGGTGCTTCCGGCGCCGGCGGTGATCGTCGCGGTCGGCATGGTGCTCGGCGGCTTCGGGATGAGCCTGGTCTACCAGACCCTGAACCTGCTGCTGCTCCGGTACTCGCCGAAGGAGAGTCAGGGCACGAACTCCTCGGCCATGCAGATCTGCGACAGCCTGGCTGCCATCGCGCTGACCGGCGGCACCGGCGCGGTGTTCCACGCGCTGCACCACGCCGGGCCCGGGAATCAGGGCATGTACATTCTGATCTTCGCGATCATGGCGGCGGCGGCCGGCGCGACCGCGCTGCTCGCGCCCCGGGTCGGCGCCCGCGAGTTGGTCCAGACGCCGCCTGCGCTTCGTTGAAGAGACCGGCGGCCCGGGATAGCGTCCGCCTCATGGCCATGGACCGGAAGAACAGCTCGATCATCGTTTTCGGGGCCGGCGGCCGGGCTGGCCGGGCGATCGTCGCCGAGGCGCTGCGCCGCGGGCACCGCGTGGTCGGCGTCGTCCGGGATCCGGCCCGGTATCCGGGGCTGGCCGAGCTGGGGGACGATGTCACGGTCGTGGCCGGCGATCTCACCGACGCGGGCAGTGTCGAGTCGGTGATTTCCGGAGTGTCCGGCGAAGCCGCGGCGGTGGTGAACGCCGTGACCCCCTTCACGGCCCCACCGGAGTCGTTCGACGACTTCGACGACGACTACTACGTGCACCTCGTCGAGAACCTCAGCCGCGCGGTCGCGGACCGGGACTGCCGCGTGGTCGAGATCGGCCTGTTCGCGATGCTGAAGACCAGCGACGTCTCGCGTGTGTACCAGGACGTCGTGGCGTTCCCCGAGTTCCTGCGGCCCTTCGCCGTGGCCCGGCTGCGCGGCCTGAACGCCTGGCGCGACCAGCCCGACGGCGTCGACTGGCTGGTCCTGAGCCCGCCGCCGGGCCTGGCGTCCCACACCCGGTCGACCGGCCGCTACCTCCTCGGGGACGACGTCTTCGATCCCAAGGCCACCGTGCACCTGTCCTACGCCGACCTGGCCGTCGCCGTGCTGGACCAGATCGACACGCCGACGGTGCACCGCAGCCAGGCCGCCGTCTACGGCTTGGCGGTAGGCGCCTAAGCGTCCCGCCGCTCGAACAGCAGCGCCCCGACGATCAGCAGCACCACGACCTCGATCGCGAACACCGTGAACCCGGTCCACGGCGCGAACGCCTTGTCCGGATGGCGGTTCGTCTCGCCGAACGAGGTCACCTGCCCGCCGGCGTTGCCCGGCATCACCTTGAACAGCCAGCGGCCGACCGAGCCGGGGATGAGCTGCACCAGGTTGCCGATGATGAAGATCAGGGCCAGGCCGATGGTGATGGCGCCAGCGGTGTGCCGCAGCAGGAAGCCCATCGCCAGCCCGAACACCGACAGCCCGGCCAGGTACAGCGCGCTGCCGAAGATGGCGCGCGTGGCGCCGGGATAGGACATGTCCACGCCGACGTGCTTGGCCTTCAGCGGGATGTTGCCCAGGTAGAAGCACAGGAACGCGGTGGCCAGGCCGATGACGAAGACCAACGCGGCCAGCAGGATCGCCTTGGCCACCAGGATCTCCGTGCGCCGCGGCATCGCGGTCAGCGTGGTGCGGATGCCGCCGGTGGAGTACTCGGCGCTGATCGTCATCACGCCCAGGACGTAGGCCGCGATCTGGCCGACGAAGGCCAGGCCGACCAGGACGATGTCGGCCGAGTCCGGCTTGCCGGCGGCCAGGTCCTTGGCGTACGAGTTCGCGGCGGCCAGGCAGATCAGCAGCGTGATGAGCGCCGAGCCGGCGAACAGGGCGACCAGGGTCCAGAAGGTGGAGCGGACCGTGCGGATCTTCATCCACTCGCTGGAGATCACGTTGCCGAAGCCGGCGTGGCCCTCGACGGCGCGCCCCGGCCCCGGTCCGGTCGCGGTGGCGGGAGCGGCGGTCATCGGCGGGCCTCCCCGCTGTCGCCGGACTGCGGCCGGACCTGGTCCTGAGCCTGACCCTGGTTCGGGCTCGCGCCCCATTGACCCATTCCCGGCTGGCCCAGAACCTGGCCGGGCTCCATGCCGGGCACCCCGGCGTGGTACTCGACGCTGTCCGCGGTCATGCTCATGAACGCCTCCTCCAGGGACGGCTGGACCACCGCCAACTCGTGCAGCCACAGGCCGTTCTGGCCGGCCAGGTCGCCGACGGCCTCCGAGGCGACGTCGAAGACCTCCACCGCGCCGTCGTCGTCCGGCAGGGCCTCGGTGCGCCAGCCCTGCCCGACCATCAGCTCGCGCAGCTTGCCGATGTGCGGGGAGCGGACGCGGACATGCGTGGTCGCGTTCTGCGCGATGAACTCGCGCATCGTGGTGTCGGCCTTGATCTCGCCGCGGCCGATGACGATCACCCGGTCCGCGGTCAGCGCCATCTCGCTCATCAGGTGGCTGGAGACGAAGACCGTGCGGCCCTGCGCGGCCAGCGACTTCATCAGGTTGCGGACCCACAGGATGCCCTCGGGGTCCAGGCCGTTGACCGGCTCGTCGAACAGCAGCGTGCCGGGGTCGCCGAGCAGCGCCGCGGCGATGCCCAGGCGCTGGCCCATGCCCAGGGAGAAGTTCTTCGAGCGCTTCTTCGCCACCTGCTCCAGCCCGACCAGGCCGATCACCTCGTCGACCCGGCGCAGCGGGATGCCGTTGGACTTGGCCAGGCACGCCAGGTGGTTGTAGGCGGTGCGGCCGCCGTGCACGGCCTTGGCGTCCAGCAGTGCACCGACCTCGCGCAGCGGCACCGGAAGGTTCCGGTACGGCTTGCCGTCGACCGTGACCGTGCCGTCGGTCGGCCGGTCCAGCCCCAGGACCATGCGCATCGTGGTGGACTTGCCGGCGCCGTTCGGGCCGAGGAAGCCGGTGACGGTCCCGGCCTCGACGGTGAAGTCGGCGTGGTCCACGGCGACCTTGTCGCCGTAGCGCTTGGTGAGTCCGACGGCCCGGATCATGCGCCGCTCCTCGCGATCATGCGGCGCATGGCCGCGGCGGTCAGGGCGCGCGCCAGGCCGCGGAGCTGCTGCCGCCGCGCGATGACGAGCTGCGTCGCGGCCAGCGCGAGGACCGCGGCGAGCGCGGTCGGCCACGCGGCGCTCCAGGCGGAGGCGGTGGCTTGGGGGAGGTGCACGACGGCGCCGCTCCGGGAGCGCGCTTCAGCCAACGGCGCGGCGGTGGACGCGGACGACGACACCCGCACCAGGGCGGCCGTGACCAGCGCGACCACCGAACCGGTGGCGAGCGCCGGCGCCCCGAGCCACGCGCGCCGGATGAGAAGCGCGGCGACGAGGCCGACGGCGAGCGGGAGCAGCGCGTGCGCCGGGGGCCGGCCGACGGCGACCGAGGCGCCGATCCCGAGCACGGTGCCCGCGCACGTCGCCCCGAGCGGACCGGCGACCTGGATCACCAGCGTGTCGGCCGGGTCGGCGCCGGCGGCGGTGAGGGCGTCGCGGCGGGCGTCGAGGCCGTCGAGATGGTGGCGGATCAGGGCGGCCAGGGCGAGCAGCGCCGGGATCGCGACCGCCGGGTACAGGGCCCCGGCGAACGGCCACGCGGCGGCGGCCGAGGCCAGCGCCATGCCGCCGACGAGCAGGTGCTCGGCGCGCGGCGCGGCGCGCAGCAGCGCTGCGGCGATCCGCAGGCGGTAGTCGAAGCGGGCGATGGGGGTGGTGGTCAGGGCGCTCATCGCGAGGCCTCCCAACCGGAAGCGCCGCACGGCTGCGCAACGGCGGCGTGTGGGCCGTCGACGCGGGTGGTCGAGCAGGCCGGCGTGGTGGCTGCCGGCGTCGTGGTCAGGGTGCTCATCGGCCGCGCTCCGATCCGGAGCCCACCGACGACGAGAACCGGTGCTCGCCGCGCGCGTGCCGGCCGATCCGGTGCGGCAGGCCCCGTGACTGGTGGCCCATCATCGTGGCCGGGTCGGTGATCGGAGCGGCGACCGCCGGGACGGCGGGTTCGGCAGCTGGTTCGGCGACCGGTTCCGCCGCCTCGGCCGCGGCGACCTTCACCGTGATCCGCCGGTCGGCCCAGCCGATCACGTCCGGGTCGTCGCTGGCGACCACGATCGTCAGGCCGTGTGTGCCGCACGCCGCGCGCAGGATCCGCAGCAGGTGGAAGCGTTCCGGCGCGCTCAGGCCCTCGGTCGGGTCCTCGGCCAGCAGCACCGCCGGGTCCAGCACCAGCGCCCGGGCCAGCGCCACGCGGCGCATCTCCGACGGGGTCAGCTCCGCGACCCGCCATTCGGCGCAGTGGACGGCGTCCAGGCGCTCCAGCCAGCGCAGGGCGCGGCGGCGCGCTTCCTGGCGGCCGAGGCCGGTCAGGATCAACGGCAGGGCCGTGTTCTCCAGGACCGTGAGTTCGGCCAGCAGTTTGCCGACGCGCGGGACGACGGCGCACTGCGCGTGGGCGAAGCGCAGCCGGGCCGCCGGCCGCAGGGTGTGCAGCGGCTCGCCCTTCAGCCACAGTCCGCCCGGCCACGCCGGGTCGGCGCCGGACAGTGCGCGCAGGAACGCTTCGTCGCAGGCGCCGCTGAGGGCCACGATCTCGCCTTCGCCGACGGCGAGGGAGACCGCGTCGGGCCCGAAGTCGCGGGCCAGCAGGATCGGGTTGTCGGACGGGATGCTCACGAGCAGCCGTGTGCCCTGAAGGGCGCAACCGCCTAACCAACGTTGCGCCGGATGTGCGACCCTCCCACGCTGGACCAGCGGCGGGGGCGCAGGCGCCGGGAGTCGTGGAATGCGTGCCGTGTACCCCCGCGTGCCCGGCAGTGTTCGAACAGCGCGGAATCCATAGTAAAAGCGGGAATCCGGCCCGGAGCTACAGCGGACCGACAACGGAGCTACATCGGAGTCACAGCAGAGCCGAACCGGAATCAGACCGCGCCTACAGCGGGAACACGACCCCGGTCAGCTTCTCCGACTCCTCCCACAGCCGCGCCGCCACCGCCGGATCCTGCGCGCGCCTGCTCGGCTGCACCAGCTCCGGGTAGCCGCGCATCTCCATGAACTTGGGGGAGCCGTAGTACTGGCCGCCGACCACGTCCGGCGCGACCGCGGCCCGCACCTCGGGCAGCACGCCGATCGACGCCTTCTGCGCGAACAGCGGGTTGCCGACGTACATCATCGCCTTGCGCCAGCCGGTCGGCCCGGCGAACTGCAGGTTCGTGGCCGAGTACCCGGGGTGCGCCATCAGCGAGCGCACCGGGGAGCCGGCGGCGCTGAGCCGGCGCTGCAACTCCAGGCCGAACAACAGGTTCGCCAGCTTCGACTGCGCGTAGGCGGCGTTGGGGTTGTAGCTCTTGGTCCGCATCAGATCGTCGAAGTCGATCGACCCCTGCTTGTGGAACGTCGAAGAGACGGTCACCACGCGGGGGTCGCTGCCTTCTGTGAGCAGGTCCAGGAGCAGCCCGGTGAGCGCGAAGTGCCCGAGGTGGTTGGTGCCGAACTGCACCTCGAAGCCCTGCTTCGTCTGGCCCTGCGGCGCCATCATGACGCCCGCGTTGTTGATCAGGACGTCGACGCCGACCTTGTCGTCGTGCAGCCCCCGGGCGAAGGCCCGGACCGAGTCCAGGTCGGCCAGGTCCAGCGTCCGCAGCTCCAGCGACGCGCCCGGCACGTCCTGCCCGATCCGGGCCGCCGCGGCCTCGCCCTTGGCCTGGCTGCGCGCGGTCATCACCACGTGCGCGCCGTTCCCGGCCAGCAGCCGCGCGGCCTCCAGCCCCAGGCCGCTGTTCGCGCCGGTGACCACGAACGTGCGTCCGGCCAGGGCCGGGATCGCGTCGGCGGTCCACTTCGTGCTCATGACTTCTCCTCCTCGTGCCGTGCGGTCTGCTGCACACGATGCCTTGCTTGGCACTCAGTGTCAACAATGACCCTCAGGCGCCGACACGCTGCTACTGTGGTCGGGTGAGGCGCAGAACCGAAGAGCCTGGATTAACGCTGGCCGAGCGCAAACGCCGGCTGGTGAGCGACGAGCTGGCCGAGGCCGCGCTGCGCCTGCTGGCCCGGCAGGGCTTCGAGGAGACGACCGTCGACGAGCTCGCCGCCGCCGCGGGCGTCAGCCGCCGGACGTTCTTCCGGTACTTCGCGTCCAAGGAGGACGTCGTCATCTCCTCCGTCGTCGTGGTCTGCGAGGCGATCGTCGCCGAGGTCGCCGCGCGGCCGGCCGAGGAGCCGCCGGCGGTCGCGATCCGCGAGGCGGTCAAGACCGTCACCGCCGAGGACTTCGCCGAGGACCGCGAGAAGTCGGTGGCCCTGATCCGCCACACCATGCAGATCCCGGCGCTGCGCGCGCGTTTCGCCGAACGCCAGGACCTGCTGCGCGACGACCTCGCCGCGGTCCTGGCGCGCCGCGCCGGCCGGGACGTCCCCAGCCCGCGTGATCAGTTCGCCGCCGGCCTCGGTCTGCTCGCGTTCGCCGGCGCCATGCAGTTTTGGGCCGCCTCCGACGGCCGGGAGGACCCCGCCTCAGTCCTCGACGCGGCGTTCGAAGAGGCTGGTCAAGCCTTCGCGGTCTGAGCTGAGGTTCCGGGCGTCGTCTGTTCGCGGCGAGCCGAGGGGTGGGACATGGAATTCGCTGAGTGGGTCTTGGCAGGGCTGGACCAGCTAACCAAGTAGCGGCGACGGATCGGCCGTCTCTCCACACCTCTGAATCAGTGCCCGAGGAAACGCCCGAACACCTTCGCGCGCACCGAAGCCTTCCCGGTTCGCTCCTCCTCGGCGTCGGCCGCGCTCATCGTCCGCAGGCCGATGTTCGCGCCGAGCCAGCGCAGCGGTTCGGGCTCCCAGCGCGGCGAGCGGTGGTTCACCCAGGGCAGCCGGGTGCGCTCGGTGTCGCTGCCGGTCAGCAGGTCCGCGAGCGTGCGGCCGGCCAGGTTGGTGGCGCCCACGCCGTCGCCGACGTAGCCGCCGGCCCAGCCCAGGCGGCGCGCCGGGTCGTAGCCGACCGAGGCGAACCAGTCGCGCGGCACGCCGAGCGCCCCGCCCCAGCGGTGGGTGAACGTCGTGTCCTTCAGCACCGGGAACAGTTCGCGCAGGGTGCGGCGGATCTCGGCGTGCACCCGGTCGTCCCGGTCGAAGCCGGCCTCGATCCGCGAGCCGAAGTGGTACGGCGCGCCGCGTCCGCCGAACGCCAGCCGGCCGTCGGCGGTGCGCTGGCCGTAGATGATCAGGTGGCGGAAGTCGGAGAAGGTCTGGCGCTCGGCCAGCCCGATCTGCTCCCAGACCGCGTCCGGCAATGGTTCGGTCGCGACCATCAGCGAGTACACCGGGGCCACGTCGCGTTGGAAGCCGGCGATCGAGGGCGTGTAACCCTCGGTCGCGCGCACGACCTTGCCGGCCCGGACGCGCCGGCCGCCCGCGGTTTCCACGACGCCGTCGCGGATCGCCGTGACCGCCGTGTGCTCGTGGATCGTCACGCCGAGCCGTTCGACCGCCTCGGCCAGGCCGCGCGCCAGCAGCGCGGGCTGGATCGCCGCGCAGTGCGGGGTGAACGTGCCGCCGAGGACGTTCGTCGCGCCGGCCATCGCCGAGGCCTCGGACGCGCTCAGGAGCCGGACGTCCTCCTCGCCGAAGCCGTACGAGCGCTCCTCCTCGATCGAGGCCTTCGCGCGGTCCAGCTGGATCGGCGTGCGCGCCAGGACGACGGTGCCGCCCTTGGTGAAGTGGCAGTCGATGCCCTCGGCCGCCACGACGCGCCCGACCTCGTCGACGGTCTCGTTCAGCGTGCGCTGCAAGGCGGTTGCGCGCTCTCGGCCGCCACTGGTTTTCGCAACCTTGGCGACCTTCGCCAGCGAGGACGGGAACAGCGAAGAGCACCAGCCGCCGTTCCGTCCCGACGCGCCGAACCCGGCGAACTCGCGCTCCAGCACCACGATCCGCAGCGACGGATCGGCCTTGGCGAGGTAGTACGCGGTCCACAGGCCGGTGTAGCCGGCGCCGACGATCGCGACGTCGGCCTCGATGTCGCGGTCCGGCGCGGGCCGGCTCGGCGCGGCGTCGGTGGCTGAAGCCTGTTCCAGCCACAGCGAGAGACTGCCGTCGACGGTGCTCACCGGCGCCACTTCCTGACGGAGGCGGGCACGTCGATTCCCGGGTCGAGGTTCGCCGCCGGCCTCGGGTCGCAGTACACCTCGTGCAGCGGTACGACCCCGGCCCACACCGGCGAATCCAGGTCGTCCGGATCGTCGTCGGGGTCGCCGGTCGAGATCTTCACCGAGGCCTCGGTCAGCGGCAGCGCCAGCACCACGGTCGCCGCGAGTTCCTTGCGCTTCGGCGCGCGCAGCTCCTGCCAGCGGCCGGGCATCAGGTGCTCGGTGATCCGCTCCAGCGCCGCCTCCTTCTCGCTCTCCGGCAGCATCCGGCAGGTCCCCAGGACCATCGCACCCCGATAGTTCATCGAGGATTCGAAGGCCGAGCGCGCCACGACCAGACCGTCGAGCAGCGTGACGGTGAGACACGTCGGCGCGCCCTCGGCCAGCGCGCGGAACAGCCGCGAGCCGGTCGAGCCGTGGAACAGCACCCGCTCGCCGTCCCGCGCGTAGGCGACCGGGAGGATGTACGGCTGCGCCGCGCCGTTCGGGCCGCTGTTGTCGGTGACCGCGACGTGCGCGACCAGGCCGGCGTCCAGGACGGTGTGCAGCGCGGCGTGGTCGGTGGCCGCCTTCTCGGGCAGTCGGCGGACTCGGGTTCGTGATGTGGAGCCCAGGGCGTTCATCTGTATCAGAACCATTCAGGGGGAGAAAAGACGCCTCCGGCAAGGGGACCGAAGGCGCCAGGCTTGCGCGGCTACAGCCGCGTCCAGGCCTCGGTGAGCACCGAGCGCAGCGTCTGCTCGATCTCGTCGAACTCGCTCTGCCCGACGATCAGCGGCGGCGCCAGCTGCACCACCGGGTCGCCGCGGTCGTCGGCGCGGCAGTACAGCCCCGCGTCGAACAGCGCCTTGGACAGGAAGCCGCGCAGCAGGCGCTCGGACTCGTCGTCGTCGAACGTCGCCTTCGTGGCCTTGTCCTTCACCAGCTCGATGCCGTAGAAGAACCCGTCGCCGCGCACGTCGCCGACGATCGGCAGGTCCTTGAGCTTCTCCAGCGTCGAGCGGAACGCGCCCTCGTGGTCCAGCACGTGCTGGTTCAGGCCCTCGCGCTCGAACAGCTCCAGGTTGGCCAGCGCCACCGCCGAGGAGACCGGGTGGCCGCCGAAGGTGTAGCCGTGCGGGAAGTAGTTGGTGCCCTCGTAGAACGGCGCCGCGATGCGGTCGGAGACGATGGTCGCGCCGATCGGCGAGTAGCCGGAGGTCATGCCCTTGGCGCAGGTGATGATGTCCGGGACGTAGTCGAACTTGTCGCAGGCGAACATCGTGCCCAGCCGGCCGAACGCGCAGATGACCTCGTCGGAGACCATCAGGACGTCGTACTCGTCGCAGATCTCGCGCAGCCGCCGGAAGTATCCGGGCGGCGGCGGGAAGCAGCCGCCGGAGTTCTGGACCGGCTCGACGAACACCGCCGCGACCGTGTCCGGGCCCTCGGTGAGGATCATGTTCTCGACCTGGTTGGCGCACCAGATCCCGAACTCCTCCTCGCTCATGCCGGGCACGCCGGTGATCTCGTCGGCGCGGTAGTAGTTCGTGTTCGGCACCTTGTGCGCGCCGGGGACCAGCGGCTCGAAGTACTTCTTGGCGTCCGGGATGCCGGTGATGGACAGCGCGCCGTGCGGGGTGCCGTGGTAGGCGATGTTCCGGGAGATCACCTTGTGCTTCATCGGCTTGCCGACCAGCTTGAAGTACTGCTTGGCCAGCTTCCACGCGGTCTCCACGGCCTCGCCGCCGCCGGTGGTGAAGAACACCTTGTTCAGGTCGCCGGGGGCGTAGTGGGCCAGCCGGTCGGCCAGCTCGATCGCCTGCGGGTGCGCGTAGCTCCACAGCGGGAAGAACGCCAGCTCCTGGGCCTGCTTGTAGGCCGCCTCGGCGAGCTCCACGCGGCCGTGCCCGGCCTGCACGACGAACAGGCCCGCCAGGCCGTCCAGGTAGCTCTTGCCGTTGCTGTCGTAGATGCGTGCGCCCTCGCCCCGGACGATCGTCGGCACGGGGCTGTCCTTGTACCCGGACATCCGGGTGAAGTGCATCCAGAGATGGTCGTAGGCGGATTTGTCCTGGCTGTCGGTGCTCATATCTTCCTCGCGTCAAGGAGTGGATCGTTCGGGGCGGGGCTGTCGCGGGCGTCGTTCTTGCCGTTACAGAGCGCCCCAGGTGTACGTTTGCTTGCGAAGCTTCAGGTAGACGAAAGATTCGGTCGACCGGACCTGCGGGAGAGCACGGATCCGCTTGTTGATGATCTCCAGGAGGTGGTCGTCGTCCGCGCAGACCACCTCGACCAGCAGGTCGAAGGACCCGGCGGTCATCACCACGTAGTCCACCTCGGCCATCGCCGCCAGCGCGTCGGCCACCGGCTCCAGATCGCCCTCGGCGCGGATGCCGATCATCGCCTGGCGGTGGAAGCCCACGGTCAGCGGGTCGGTCACGGCCACGATCTGCATCACGCCGGCGTCGATCAGCTTCTGCACGCGCTGGCGCACCGCCGCCTCGCTCAGGCCCACCGCGCGGCCGATCGTCGCGTAGGCGCGCCGACCGTCCTGCTGGAGCTGCTCGATGATGGCCTTGGACAGCGGGTCCAAGTGGTAGCCGCCCACGCCGCCGCTGGCCCGGTCGTTCGTCCTGTCGGTCACGAAAGGGATTGTGACAACGGGAACGGTATCTTGGCAAGGCTTCCTCGATGGAATCCGTACGCGAGGGCGTTTTTGAGCACTGAATCCATCGTCACTGTCGACTCAACTGTGTAGGCTGGTCTCATCCGGACCGGCCATGATCCACCTGATCCCAGAGGAGAACCACACCGTGGAACCACGCCAGCTGCGCAACTACGTGGGCGGCAAGCCGGTCGACACCGTGTCCGGCCGGACCAGCCAGATCATCGACCCGGTCACCGAGCAGGTGGTCGCGAACGCGCCGATCTCCGAGCCCGACGACGTCGACGCCGCGATGCGCGCCGCTGCCGAGGCCTTCCCGGCCTGGCGCGACACCACCCCCTCGGAGCGGCAGCGGCTGCTGCTGAAGGTGGCCGACGCGATCGAGGCGCGCGCCGCCGAGATCGTCGCGGTGGAGTCGCAGAACACCGGCAAGCCGCTGGGCCTGACCGCCTCGGAGGAACTGCCCCCGATGGTGGACCAGATCCGCTTCTTCGCCGGCGCCGCCCGGATGCTGGAGGGCACCGCCTCGGGCGAGTACCTGGCCGGCCACAGCTCCTGGATCCGGCGCGAGCCGGTCGGGGTCTGCGCGCAGGTCGCGCCCTGGAACTACCCGGCGATGATGGCGGTGTGGAAGTTCGCGCCGGCCATCGCCGCGGGCAACACCGTGGTGCTCAAGCCCTCGGACACCACGCCGATGTCCTCCCTGCTGATGGCCGAGATCATCGGCGAGATCCTGCCGGCCGGCGTGTTCAACGTGATCTGCGGCGACCGGGACACCGGCCGCGCGATGGTCGAGCACAAGACCCCGGCGATGGCCTCGATCACCGGCTCGGTGCGGGCCGGCATGGAGGTGGCCAAGAGCGCCGCCGCCGACGTCAAGCGCGTGCACCTGGAGCTCGGCGGCAAGGCCCCGGTCATCGTCTACGCCGACGCCGACCTGGACGCCGCGGTCGAGGGCATCTCGGTCGCCGGGTTCTTCAACGCCGGACAGGACTGCACGGCGGCCACCCGCGTGCTGGTCGAGGACGCGGCGTACGAGGCCTTCGTCGAGAAGCTGACCGAGGCCGCGAAGAACACCAAGACCGGCAACCCGGACGACGAGGACGTGCTGTACGGCCCGCTGAACAACGCCAACCAGCTGCGCCACGTCACCGGCTTCATCGACCGGCTGCCGGCGCACGCGAAGGTGGAGACCGGCGGGACCCGGGTCGGGGACGTGGGCTTCTTCTTCGCACCGACCGTCGTCTCCGGCTTGCAGCAGGACGACGAGATCATCCAGAACGAGGTCTTCGGGCCGGTGATCACCGTGCAGAAGTTCTCCGGCGAGGAGCAGGCGCTCAGCTGGGCCAACGGTGTGGAGTACGCGCTGGCTTCGTCGGTGTGGACCAAGGACCACGGCAAGGCGATGCGCGCGGCGAAGGCGCTGGACTTCGGGTGCGTGTGGATCAACACGCACATCCCGCTGGTCGCCGAGATGCCGCACGGCGGGTTCAAGCACTCCGGGTACGGCAAGGACCTGTCGGTGTACGGGTTCGAGGACTACACGCGGATCAAGCACGTGATGAGCAACATCGAGGGCTGACGCGCCCCGGCGCGGCCGGCACGGCGCGGGGCCGGCTCGGGAATTCCCGGGCCGGCCCCACGCGCGTTCGACCATGATGAGCGCATGGACGCGAGCACCCACTTCCGTGAGCGCGGCGAGCTGATCACCGGCCTGATGTCCGGCGCGCTGGACGCCGCCGACGTGGTGGTGCACACCCGCCCGGCGGTGGAACTGCTGGGCCTGCTGGTGCCGATCGACTCCTTGACCCAGGACTACCTGAGCGGTCGCGAGCCGCAGGGGCTCCGTGTCACCCGCAGCGACTTCGAGCCCTGGCGTCGGCAGCTGCTCGCCGTCGTCGCGGCGTTGGTGCAGCGGTGGGTCGGGGACGACGAGGATTCCTGGCTGGCATTGGCGATGCGCGCCGGTTCCCACCGCGGCTCGGTGCCGGAGCTGATCGACTCCGTCGTGCATCCTGAGCACGCCGATCCCGGATCGTGGTCGGGCCGGGCTTCGCGCTGGCCGCGTGGCGTGGACGCCTCGGCGGTGCTGTTGGCGATGGCGCCGCCCGGGGTGCGGGAGGCGTTCCTCGGCGAGTGCGCCACGAACGAGGCGGCCGGCGGGATCCTGACGCGCATGCTGGACCGCGGTCCGCTGCACCCGGAGTTCGTCGACCACGCGCTCGGGGTTTCCGGGACGCGCGCGATGCGCGTCGCGCTCGACCGGAATCCGGCCTACGAGCTCGCGAAAGTCCGGGAGCACGTACTGCGGGAGCGCCATGACATCGCAGTGCTGGAGCATGCGTACTTCACGCCCGGGGCCGACCGCGCGCTGCGAGTCGGCCTGGTCCGCCTGGCGGATGCGGCCGGCGGCTTCCGGCCCGATTTCGTGTCCCGGTTGAAGACGCACAACAAGGACGCGTCGGTGCTGGAGCCCTTGCTGGTGGCTGACGATCCGGTGCTGGTGCACTGGGTTCTGCGGCGCGTCAACAGCAGCCTGACAGAGCCGGCGATCCGCTGGGCCGCTTATGTGACGCTGGCTCTCACCACCGGGCCGGAGCCGGTGTGGGTACTGGAGCAGGAGCGCGCCGGCGCGTTGTCGCGGATGGTCGAGCCGGTGCGTGCCTCGATGCTGGCCGGGGCGGTGGATCCGATCCTGGACGCCGCCGACGGCGCTCTGGGGAGCGCCGGCCTTCCGCGGACGCCGATCGACCTCGGTGCTCCGCTGATCGAGCCGGGGCCGTACACCGAGCTGATCCGTGAGTGCGTGGACTGCGACGCGTATCGGCTGGCGGTGGTGGACGGCCTCGTCTCCGATCGGGCGGCGCTGTAGGGTGCTCCCTTCCGGGTGTGGTGCAGAGGCAGTCACGCCGTACTCCAAATACGGAGGACGTCGGTTCGAATCCGGCCGCCCGGTCCTTCGCCCAACCGCGTCGCCGAACGCTGTCGCGCGAGCGCGGGCTTTCGTGCCATGCTCCTGACACGCGGCGGCGGGTGAATCCAGGCGTAGCGCAGAGGAAATCGCGCCGCACTACGGATGCGGAGGACGCCGGTTCGAATCCGGCCGCCTGGGCCCCGCGAATCGCCGTCGCTCACCTCGTGTCATGGTCCTGCCAGCCCCGCGCCCCTGACGGCATGCGCTCGCCCCCAGCCCGTGACACGATGGTCCGCATGGTGAACGAGTCGTGACCCCGGTTGCCTCCGCCGAAGCGGGCAGCGTCCGACTGGGCACGCCGATCGGCCGCGGCGTCCTGGCGACCACCATCCTGGGCTCGGCGATGGCGTTCCTCGACGGGACCGTCGTGAACATCGCGCTGCCGCGGATCGGCCACCAGTTCGGCGCCTCGCTGGCCGGGCTGCAGTGGACCGTGACCGGCTACACGCTGACGCTGGCGGCGTTCGTCCTCGTCGGCGGCTCGCTCGGCGACCGCTTCGGCCGCCGCCGGGTGTTCCTGATCGGCGTGATCTGGTTCGCGCTCGCCTCCCTGGCCTGCGGCCTGGCCCCGAGCCTGGGCTTCCTGATCGCGTTCCGGGCGATCCAGGGCGTGGGCAGCGCGCTGCTGACGCCCGGCGCCCTGGCGCTGATCCAGTCCGTCTTCCACCCCGACGACCGCGCGAAGGCCGTCGGCGCCTGGTCCGGCCTGGCGAGCATCGCCGGCGCGGCCGGCCCGCTGGTCGGCGGGTACCTGATCGAGTACGCGTCGTGGCGCTGGATCTTCCTGATCAACCTGCCGCTGGCGGTCGCGGTGGTGGCGATCGCGCTGCGCTACGTGCCGGAGTCCAGGGAACTGGTCGCCGGCCACTTCGACCTGCCCGGCGCCGTCCTCGGCGCGCTGGGACTGGCCGGCGTCACCTACGCGCTGGTCGAGGCCGGGGCGAAGGGGCTGGGATCGGCGAGCGTGATCGTGACGGCTGTGGCCGGGATCGCCGCGCTGGTGGCCTTCGTGCTGGTGGAACGGCGCTCGCCGGCCCCGATGATGCCGCTGTCGCTGTTCAGCTCCCGGGAGTTCAGCGCGGCCAACGCCCTGACGCTGACCGCGTACGGGGCGCTCGGCGCGCTGTTCTTCTTCTTCGCCACGTACCTGCAGGTGGTCGGCGGCTACAAGCCGCTCCAGGCGGGGCTGGCGTCGCTGCCGACCACGATCGTGATGATGACGCTGTCCTCCCGGGTCGGCGCCCTGACCACGAAGCTCGGCGCGCGCCGCCTGATGACCGCCGGCGGCGTGCTGACCGCGATCGGCACGCTGCTCCTGGCGACCTCCGGGCACCACCCGAACTACTGGGCGCACATCCTGCCGGCGCTGCTGGTGTTCTCGCTGGGCATGGTGATGGTCGCGGTCCCGGTGACCGTGACGGTCCTGAACTCGACCACCACCGACCGCGCGGGTATCGCCAGCGGCGTGAACAACGCCGTGGCGCGCGCGGCCGGGGCGCTGGCGGTGGCGGCGTTCCCGCTGCTGGTGGGACTGAAGGGCGACGGGTACGCGGATCCGGCCAAGCTGGAGCCGGCGTTCAGCAAGGCGATGGTGCTGTCGGCGGCGCTGTTCGCGGTGAGCGGCGCGATCGCGTGGTTCGGCATCCGCGACGCGGCGACCCGGCCGACCCCGGAGCACCCGGTCGAGGGACCGCAGTGCACGACGTGTCTGCCGATCGGCAGTCCGGGGCTGGAGCCGGATCACCAGCGGGGAGCGGGGAACGCTCCGGCGGGGGTCGGCGGGGCTTCGGCCTGAGATCAGCCGCCGGTCACGCCGCCCGGGTCGGGCTGGGAGACCCCGCCTGAGATCTCGCTCGGGTCGGGCTGCTTCACGGCGCCGCCGGTGACCTCGGGGTCCGGCTGCTTGACAGCGCCGGACGTCTCGCTCGGGTCCGGCTGCTTGACGGCCCCGCCGGTGACGTCCGGATCGGGCTGCTCGACGGCCCCGGAGATCTCGCTCGGGTCGGGCTGCTTGACGGCCCCGCCGGTCATGTCCGGATCGGGTCGTTCGACGGCTCCACCGGTGTAGCCCGGGGCCGGCCGTTCGACGGCACCGCCTGTGACTTCCCCCGGGTCGGGCCGCTCGACGGTGCCTTCGTGCTGCGGATCGGCATTCATGAATATCCCCGTTCGCAGTGAATATGACCTCTGATATCAAGCTACGCCGCTCGTGATCCGGAGGTAACCGGCGCCTCGCGCCCGCGCCGTCGGGGATTACCCTCCCAGCTCCGCCAACCGCTCCCGCGTCACCGCCGCCTCCGGCGACCCCAGCGCCTCGAAAACCGCCAGCGCCTCCCGCAACACCTCCCGGGCCTCCGCGGGCCGCGAGAGGGCCCTCAGCGGCCGTGCCAGCGACCGCAGCGCCTCCGCCTCGACCGGGCGGTCCCCGGCTTCGCGGGCGGCCGCCACCGACAGGCGGTAGTCCTCCTCGGCCTCCGCCAGGCGGCCCAGGTCCATGCAGACCTCTGCGAGGTTGAACAGGATGATCGCCTCGTACCGGCGGTTGCCGGCCTCGCGCGCCGCCGCCCACGCCTCCGTCTGCGCCGTGCGCGCCTCCTCCAGGCGCTTGGCCTCTTGCAGCATGTTGCCCAGGTTCGTCAGCGACGAGGCCAGGTTCTGCGGGTTCCCCACCTCGCGGAACAGCTCCAGGCCGCGCAGGTGCATCTGTTCGGAGGTGGCGTAGTCGCCGAGGCGGCTGTGGCAGCCGGCGATGTTGCCCAGGATCGAGGCCACCTGCGACAGGTCGCCCAGCTCCTCGGCCACCGCCAAGCCGGCTTCGTAGACCTCGACCGCCTTCTCGTACTCCTGCACGTCGTACAGGGCCAGGCCGAGGCCGTTCAGCAGGCGGTTCTCCCCGGCCCGGTCGCCGATCTCGCGCGCGCTGGCCAGCCCCCTCTCGTAGCCGGCCCGCCAGTGGGTCCAGTCCTTGCGCAGCTGGTAGCAGCCCAGCAGCGTCACCGGCAGCCGCAGCGCGAGCTCGTGCCGGCCGGTGTCGGCGGCGAGCGCCAGGACCGCGCTGAGGTTCCCGCGCTCGGCGTCGTACCAGGCCATCGCCTCCGGTGCCGAGTCGAACCGGGGCGGCGCCGGCTCGCCCGGGCGCGGCGGCAGCGGTTCCAGCAGGCGCCGCTTCTCCACGGCGCGCGAGACGTTCTCGGCGGTGTGCAGGTACCACGACAGCAACCGCGCCAGCGCCTCGTCCCGCTCCGCCGCGCTCTCGTCGATCTCGGCACGCTCCAAGGCGTAGGCGTGCAGCAAGTCGTGCAGCTCGTAGCGGTCGGCGGTGCGCTGCTCGACCAGGTTCTCGTCGACCAGCATCTCCAGCGCGCCCCGCGCCGCGCCCTCCGACGTCCCCATCAGCGCCGCCACCGCGCCGGTCGTGAAGCCGCGGCCGGGATGCAGGCTCACCATCCGGAAGGCGCGCGCCGGGTCCGTCGGGAGGTCGCGGTAGGAGAGATCGAACACCGGACGCAGCTCCCTGCTCCCGGCCCGCACCGCGTCCAGCCCGCTGTCCCGCAGATACGCCGCGAGCCGCTCCAGGCTCCACGCCGGCCGCGACCGCAGCCGCGCCGCCGCCAACGACACCGCCAGCGGCAGCAGCCCGCACAGCCGCACCACCTGCTCGGCGGCGTCCGGTTCGGCCGCGACCCGTTCGTCGCCGACCACGCGTGCCAGCAGCTCCAGCGCGTCGCGCAGCGGGAAGACGTCCAGCCGGAACAGGCGCGCGCCGTCCAGCCCGGCCAGGTTCCGCCGGCTGGTGACCAGCACCAGGCACCGCGGATCGGCCGGGATCAGATCGGCGACCTGGGCCTCGTCGGCGGCGTTGTCCAGCACCACCAGCGCGTCGCGGCCGGCGATCCGGTCCCGGAACATCGCGGCGCGCTCGGCCCGGTCCGCCGGGATCCGCCGGGCCGGCACCTCCAGCTGCCGCAGGAACGAGTCGAGGACGTCGGCCGGGTCGGCGGGGTCGGCGTCGGCGTCGAAGCCGCGCAGGTTCACGTAGAGCTGGACGTCGGCGAAGCGGCCGGCGCGGACCAGTTCGTGGGCGGCGCGGATGACCAGCTGGGTTTTGCCGACGCCGGCCATGCCCTCGATCGCGGAGACCACGACGGTGTGGGGCGGGGTGATATCAGCGGCGCTGATATCGGCGGCTGCGCCAGCGGCGCCAGCAGCTCCAGCAGCTCCAGCGGCGTCCGCGGCGCCGACCAGCCCCATCACCGCGGCCAGCTCCGCACGTCGGCCGGTGAACGTCGCCAGCTCCGCCGGCAGCTGCCGGAACACCCCGGCGGTGCCGGTCGGGCGCCGGGTCGCGTGCGCCGCCACACACGCCGCGCGCCAGCGCGGGACCTGCGCCTCGGGGACGCCGAGGGCCTGCACGATCGCCGCGACCAGCTCCTGGTTCAGCCGTCGCCGGCTCGGATCGAAGACGTCGCTGACCGTCGAGTGCGTGATCTCCTGCGGCGGCTTCAGCAGCGGCCCGACGCGCTTGGCGAGCACCCGGAACGACGGCGAGCCGGCGTGCGCCCGCAGCGTCCGCAGCCGCTCGATGAAGTCGGCAAGATCCACCGCCCCCGCCGGCTCGGGCGCCGCGGAGATCGTCTCGTCCGTCACAGAACCCCTTCCGTGGCACCGCTTCCGAGGATCGCCGCAGGTCTACGGCTTGCGGACGAGTGTACGGAGTTGTACGGGATTCTCGCTTCCGGGTATCGCCAATGCATAACCTCGACCCTGCGAGTCGCGCAACTGACGGTGCGGCGGCGACCCGGCTGCGTGGGGCGGAGCCGGGGCCGCGCCCACCGGGATCGGGGGGTTGCGACGGCCGACTTCACCGCGTCTTGCGGAACTCGTGGGGGGTTCCGCAAGACGCGGCTGCGGCTTTCCCGCCCCAAGCAAAAAGCGCCCCGGCCGTCGAGTTCCGACGGCCGGGGCGCTTTTTGCGCCGAAATGTGCGCTACGCCTCGCCGCCGGTCGGACCGGCGCCCGCGGCGCGCACGTCGTGCAGCTGGTACTTGCGGACCGCCTCGGCCGGGGCCTCCCGCTTGACCTCGCCGCGCTTGGCGAGCTGGGCCAGGACCGCGGTCACCACGGACTCGGCGTCGATGTGGAAGAACCGGCGCGCGGCGCCGCGGGTGTCCGCGAAACCGAAGCCGTCGGCGCCCAGCGAGGTGTACCGCTGCGGCGACGTGGCGTCGCCCGGCACCCACTGCGCGATCTGGTCCGGTACCGCGCGCATCCAGTCCGAGACCGCCACGATCGGGCCCTCGGTGGCGCCCAGGATCTGCGTGACGTACGGCGTGCGCGGCTCCTCCTCGGGATAGAGCAGCGCGCGCTCGTCGGCGGCCAGCGCGTCGCGGCGCAGCTCGGTCCACGAGGTGGCCGACCACACGTCCGCCGCCACGCCCCACTCCTCGGCCAGCATCTGCTGCGCCTTCAGAGCCCACGTGACGCCGACACCCGAGGCCAGGATCTGGGCCTTGGGCCTGTCGGCGGGGCCGTCCGGGGCGGCCGCGTAGCGGTACAGGCCCTTGAGGATGCCCTCGGTGTCCACCCCGGCCGGCTCAGCGGGCTGCTGGTACGGCTCGTTGTAGACGGTGACGTAGTAGAACACGTCCTCGCCGTGCGGGTGCTCCTCCGAGGACCCGTACATGCGGCGCAGACCGTCCTGCACGATGTGGCTGATCTCGAAGGCGAACGCCGGGTCGTAGGCGACCGCCGCCGGGTTGGTGGAGGCCAGCAGGTGCGAGTGGCCGTCCGCGTGCTGCAGGCCCTCGCCGGTCAGCGTGGTGCGGCCGGCCGTGGCGCCCAGCACGAAGCCGCGCCCGAGCTGGTCGGACATCTGCCAGAACTGGTCGCCGGTGCGCTGGAACCCGAACATCGAGTAGAAGATGTAGACCGGGATCGTCGCCTCGCCGTGCGTGGCGTAGGAGCTGCCCGAGGCCACCAGGGACGCCGTGGAGCCGGCCTCGCTGATGCCCTCGTGCAGGATCTGGCCCTGCGTGGACTCCTTGTACGACAGGAGCAGGTCGCGGTCGACCGCGTCGTAGGTCTGGCCGTGCGGCGAGTAGATCTTCGCGGTCGGGAACAGCGAGTCCATGCCGAAGGTGCGGGCCTCGTCCGGGATGATCGGCACGAACCGCGCGCCGATGTTCTTGTCCCGCATCAGGTCCTTGAGCAGCCGGACGAAGGCCATGGTGGTGGCCATCGCCTGCTTGCCGGAGCCCTTCTTGAGCTGGCCGTAGACGTCGTCGCCGGGCAGGATCAGCGGCTTGGAGCGGATCTGCCGGCGCGGCAGGTAGCCGCCGAGCGCGGCGCGGCGCTCCTTCATGTACTGGATCTCGGGGGAGTTCTCGCCCGGGTGGAAGTACGGCGGCAGGTCCGCCTCCAGCTGGGCGTCCGTGATCGGCAGGTGCAGCCGGTCGCGGAAGCTCTTGAGCTCGGCCTTGGTGAGCTTCTTCATCTGGTGCGTGGCGTTGCGGGCCTCGAAGTGCTCGCCGAGGGTCCAGCCCTTGATGGTGTGGGCGAGGATCACGGTCGGCTGCCCGGTGTGCTCGCGGGCCGCCTTGAACGCCGCGTACACCTTGCGGTAGTCGTGGCCGCCGCGCGAGAGGGTGCGCAGCTGGTCGTCGGACATGTCGCCGACCATCTTGCGCAGCCGGGCGTCGTCCCCGAAGAAGTTCTCGCGGATGTAGGCGCCGGACTCCACCGAGTAGGTCTGGAACTGGCCGTCGGGCGTGGTGTTCATCTTGTTCACCAGCGCGCCGTCGGTGTCCTGGGCCAGCAGCGGGTCCCAGTCGCGGCCCCAGATCACCTTGATGACGTTCCAGCCGGCGCCCCGGAAGGTGGACTCCAGCTCCTGGATGATCTTGCCGTTGCCGCGCACCGGGCCGTCCAGGCGCTGCAGGTTGCAGTTGATCACGAAGGTCAGGTTGTCCAGCTCGTCGCGGGCCGCCAGGCCGATCGCGCCGAGCGACTCCGGCTCGTCGGTCTCGCCGTCGCCGAGGAACGCCCAGACGTGGCTGCGCGAGGTGTCCGCGATGCCGCGGGAGTACATGTACTTGTTGAACCGGGCCTGGTAGATCGCGCCGATCGGGCCCAGGCCCATCGACACGGTCGGGAACTCCCAGAAGTCCGGCATCAGGCGCGGGTGGGGGTAGGAGGACAGGCCGAAGGGCGCCTGGGAGGTCTCCTGACGGAAGCCGTCCAGGTGCTGCTCGGTGAGCCGGCCCTCGAGGAACGCGCGGGCGTAGATGCCCGGCGAGGCGTGGCCCTGGAAGTAGACCTGGTCGCCGGACTCGCCGTGGTCCTTGCCGCGGAAGAAGTGGTTGAAGCCCACCTCGTACAGCGACGCGGCCGAGGCGTAGGTGGCGATGTGGCCGCCGACGCCCAGGCCCGGACGGTTCGCCCGGGACACCATGATGGCGGCGTTCCACCGGATGAACGCCCGGATCCGGCGCTCGATGTCCTCGTCGCCCGGGAACCAGGGCTCGGCCTCCGGCGGGATCGTGTTGATGTAGTCCGTGGAGCGCAGGCCGGGCACGCCGACCTGTTTCGCGCGGGCTTCCTGCAGGAGGCGCAGCATCAGGTACCGCGCGCGCTGGCGGCCCTGTTCGTTGACGACTGAGTCCAGGGACTCGATCCACTCCGCGGTCTCGTTCGGGTCCACGTCCGGCAGCTGAGTGGGCAGGCCGTCACTGATGATGGGGAAACGCTCTTGTCCGGGTGCCACAGTCGTCCTTCAACCTAGACAGAGATCTTGTAGATCTTCTCGGTTACATCGTCCACCATCGTCTAACGCGCATGCCGTGGACGTCACATCTACTCGATGGTAACCGTTATAGATCGGTATAAATGCGTGCCGAGGGGTGGTCATCGCCGGCAGCCGGGTGTGAACTGGAGACATGCGAGCTTCAGTGGGAGACCGGCTTCACGTGCACGCCGCCCACGTCGGCGAGGCCGACCGGACCGGCGAGATCATCGACGTCAAGGGGGCCGCCGGCACCCCTCCCTACCTGGTGCGCTTCGACGACGGGCATCAAGGACTGGTTTTCCCCGGACCCGACGCGGTGGTCGAGGGGCGGGCCGTGGAGGACCTCTCGGGCGACACCGCGCCGGACTCGCCGTCCGACGGGTAGTTGCGTCTTGGGCTTCCGGCGTATGGACTAGGGGAATGCAGAACGACATGAAGGAGGACAGTTCCGTGGGCGCGGTCGCGGACACGGTTCCGGCGGCCGCCGCCAATCCGCTGGCGGTGCGCCTGGGCTTCCAGGCGGGCGAGGTGGTGCAGGAACTCGGCTGGGACGAGGACTGCGACGAGGAACTGCGTCAGGCCATCATGGACACGATCGGCGCGGATCTGGTCGACGTGGACTTCGAAGACGTGGTCGACGCGGTGGTGCTGTGGCACCGCGAGGACGACGGCGACCTGGTGGACAACCTGGTCGACGCGCTGACCGCGCTGGCCGACGGCGGACCGATCTGGCTCCTGACGCCCAAGGTGGGGCGCGACGGCCACGTGGAGCCCAGCGAGATCGGCGAGGCGGCCCCGACCGCCGGACTGTCGGCGACCTCCAGCATCAGCGCCGGCCCGAACTGGTCCGGCACCCGCCTGGTGAGCCCGAAGGCCGGCGGCAAGCTGGCGAAGTCCACGGTCCGGGCCAAGGTCGACGACAGCGCGGGGAACTAGAGGAACTAGCGGCGATGTCCTCCCCGAACGGGCCGCCAGGCGGCGGCCCTTCCACCACCCATCTCTCAAACGGTCCGGCGTCGTCCGGCGCTGTCGGCGTGCCCGGAGGCGGTGCCGGAGCGTCCGGCGTTTCCGGCGCCTCGGGCGCGTCCGCGGTGTCGGGCGTGTCTGACGTCTCGGGCGTCTCGGGCGTGTCGGGCTTGTCGGTCGTCTCCGACGGGTCCGGCGCGCCCGGCGTCACCGGCGTCTCCAGCGGGTCCGGAGCGGCGCCCCGAGCCGCGGCCGGACCGGCCTCGCAGGTCGAAGCAGAGCAGCCGCCGGTGCCGGCGGTCGGCGAACGGGCCCCGGCCTTCACGCTGACCGACCAGCACGGGCAGACCGTCTCCCTGGCGGATTTCCGGGGCAAGCAGGCCGTGCTGCTGGTCTTCTATCCGTTCGCCTTCTCCCGGGTCTGTGGCTCGGAACTGCAGGCGATCCATGAAAGCGTCGACGACTTCCAGAACGAGCGCGTCCAGGTGCTCGCGGCGTCGTGCGACGCGCTGTACTCGCTGCGCGCGTACGCCGACGAAGCCGGCTTCGGCTTCCCGCTGTTGGCCGACCACTGGCCGCACGGCGGGGCGGCGCGCGCGTACGGGGTCTTCGACGAGGAGCGCGGTTGCGCCGTCCGAGGGACCTTCCTGATCGACAGTGCGGGGGTGGTGCGCTGGTCCGTGGTCAACGGCCTGGCGGACGCACGCTCGCTGGACGAATACCGAGCCGCCCTCACCGCGGCCGGCGTGTGACCCACCCCATCCGACTCGCCGGCCCAGGCGCCGGCGACTCACCCGTATAGGAACCTCCACGCCATGCCCTGCCACCGCTGCGGCGCCCGCCAGACCGACCCGGTCCGAGGCGCGTCACCGTGGCGGCGGGGCGTGCGCGCGGGCGAGCAGGTCCTGGTCTGCCCGGACTGCCAGAACGGCCGGGACTGGACCGCCGACCTGGCCCACTGCGCGTCGTGCGGCTCCGCACGCCTGGTCCGCGCCCTGGGCAGCACGCAGTGCAAGGACTGCGGAGCCGAGGACCAGGTGGCCGCGGAAACCGCCGCGCCGACCGACAACCCGGCCGACAACCCGGCCGAATCCCGCTCCGGCCTCACCTCGTTGTCCGAGGACGTCCACGCCGCCCTGGAGCGCCATTTCGGCCAGAGAACGGACTGAACGTTCCGCCTTGCCGCCACTGGGTAGCAAACTGTAGTCAGATGGACAGGGATGTCAGACAACTTCATCAAAGGGGGAGAGCGATGCGCCTGAACCGGATGATCATCAGGGCGTCGGACGAGGGCGAGGGGGGCAACCGCGTCGAGAAGATGACCGCGGCCCGCCCGGTCCAGTCGCTCACCAGCCGCGGCGCCGCCAACGGCACGCTACGCGTGAACCTGATCTGGGACCAGCTCCCGATGATCCCCACCCCCCGCCCCACCGGAGGCCTGAAACTCTCCTCCCGCCGCCTGGAACCCCCGCCGATCAGCCACGGCCGCCTCGTCGACCTGGACCTCGGCTGCCTCTACGAGTTCACAGCCGGCCAACGCGGCGTGGTCCAGGCCCTCGGCCACCGCCGAGGCGACTTCGAACGGCCGCCCTACATCCGCCTGGACCAGGACGACCGCAGCGGCAGCGCCATAGGCGAGAACCTGTTCATCAACCTCGACCACGCCGACGAGATGAACCGCGTCCTCATCTTCGTCTTCGCCTACCAAGGCGCCTTCGACGGAGCCAACGCGAAGGTCACCCTGCACCCCGCCAACGGCAACCCGCTGGAGATCAAGCTGGAGAACCCGATCGCGCAGGCGAAGTCGTGCGCGGTGGCCATGCTGCTCCGGCACGGCTCGGAGCTGGTGGTCCAGCGCGAGGTGCAGTTCACGACAGGGTTCCAGTCGGAACTGGACCGGATGTACGGCTGGGGGATGCGCTGGCAGGACGGGCAGCCCAAGGGCCTGGGCTGAGGGCGTTACTGGGGGTCGCATCGGGTTGGCGGCGGATGCCGGGCCCCGTGCGCGCTCCAGCCTGGGAATCACGTGCCGCAGGACGGGGTCGGGTCGGGTACTCTTTCCCTCTTGAGGGTCGCCCAGGCGGCCTCCTGGAGGGCGCATAGCTCAGCGGAAGAGCACTCGGTTTACACCCGAGCGGTCGGCAGTTCGAACCTGTCTGCGCCCACCCGCAATGACCAGGAGGGGCACACCGTGCGGTGCGCCCCTCCTGGTGTTCTGCCCACTATCTTGCCACTTCAGTGCGTCATTTGGGTCGAGAGAGAACAGGGAACGGTCCGCGCCGACATGGGACAATGCGATAGTTACGGCCGCAGTGATAGACGGGGCCAGTGACAGACGCGTGCGTGGACGCACTGCGAGGCTGTCAAGAGCTTCACTGCTCATACAAGGGCACGCCTGGCGGCGTGCCGCGCGGCGCGCCGCCACCGGCCCGCCGCTCCTGTCTCCGCCCCGCTCGCGGCCCGGCTCCGGCAGGTCGCGCGCGTCCGCAGCGTGATGAAAAACATGCGCCTCCGGCGGGCCCTCCCTCAGAGAGTGGACGGGGAAGCTGCGGTTGGGTGGGTGGCGTGGGTCGGTTCTGGTCCTCTCCTCGGTCGGACACCACGAGTGGCTACGTCAGAACCTGCCGGCACCGCAAGGCCAAGCCTCGCTTCGCGAGGTCGGCTTCGCCGAGCCTTGCGGTGCCGGCAGAACCTGACGTAGAGACAAGCTTTGCCCGACCGAGGAGAGGACCAGAACCTCGGCTAAGTAGTGCGACAAGACTCGCCGATTGTTCAGCTTCGCCGGAACTGTTTGGCGCCGCTCCGTAGCAGTAAACTATGGCATGCGTACGTTAAGTGGCCATCCGATTACGGCGGGCATCTATGATTATTGATTTGAATCGCGGGCTCGATGGAACTCCGTACTTGCTGCCGACCGGCGAGGTACCGGAGAAGAGGTTGGACGTCGTAGAAAATCGCGCAAAGAATGCGCGTAGCAAAGCGATCGAAGTTCAGGCCAGGATACAGAGCGAGGCTCATGAACTACTCCTACCATATCTTTCTGCGGTACGTAGCGACCTTGTGGCAGAAAGTAACTCCATCGAGGATATGCCATGGACGACGGAACAGGTACGCGATGTAGTGGCGACTTACCGTGAACTTCTTGATCAGTCTGTAGGCACTATCGTCGAAGCACTCAGGAGCGATCCTCGCGTATTTCAGGCAGTTGGCCTATATAAAGCCCATCTAATTGCTGATGAGTGGGCTAAAGGTAACACAACACCCCGCCAGTTTGAAATTAGGTCACTTCACGGGTTAATTATGGCAGGGGGGCACTATGCCGGGAACTATAAGCAGGCCAAGAACGATATCGGAGGCACAAACCTGAAGACGGCGGCACCCTGGGATACGCAGCGCGTAATGGGCCAGCTGGCCGACTGGTGGAGTGATACTAAAGCCGATCCTGTGCTGACTGCCACGGTAATTCACGCATGGCTCACCCATATCCATCCATTCGACGATGGCAACGGCAGAATGGCCCGACTATTAGCGAACATGGCGCTTGCCCAGCACTCCTACCCTCCCCTGCTGGTCAGGTCAGGCGCCGATCGAGGCCAGTATTATGATTGCCTTGCAGCTAGCGATGAAGGTGATATCCTTCCTCTCTACGACTTGTTTGTTCAGATTCTGCGCCGGACCGTCCGGTCGATGTCTTCGCCGAATTATGTGCGCGATATCGTTCAAGGAAGGTTCTTGGCCTCGTGGAGCGAGAAGCTTGCTATGTGGCGTCCACTCGTGAGAGAGTTCGCAGTCCACCTGAATAGCGCTCTGCTGGATAAGGGATGGAGCGCCGAAGTTCAAGGCCTACCCGACGTTCGATCCTTTTCGTTATTGGCAAGTCTTGCATCCGAGGGAAATTCATGGTTCCTTAAGGTCTTCGGGCAGAGTCGCCAACCAGAGTGGTTGCTATGGTTTGGCTTTAATAGCCCAGACTATGTCAGCGCCGTAGGAAGTACATCGGGATACCCGTCCATCTTCGCGTCTGTTCGCGATCCGAGCTTGGCGTCAGTGCATAAATACATGCATGTGCCCGCAAGCGATGGAAAATTTCCGGACGAGGTTATCATTAAACCGCTTGAATCTAAAGCTTGCGTTATTCGATGCGGTTCTAATGTTCGCGAGATGGGAATTCACGATGCGGCCGGATATGTTGCGACGTGTTTGACTGCCTATCCCAAGTCAGGCGGTCAGCAGAGAGTTACCGGATTGCGCGATACCGGTCCACGACGCTTTCAGCCGGACAGCCTATGACGAACCCCGGCCGTCACCAACGGCTGACACCAGCAGTCGAGGACTAGCACCCAACGGGCGCAGGTCGTTACGGACTTTGCCGCAGTAGGCTTCCATATAAGCAGCAAGTCAGAGGCTTGGCATACGGAGATAGCATACAAACATTGCTCGGCGGCCCAAGGGCACGTGCCCGCCGCGTGCCCGAAAGAGCGGTGCAGCGCGGTAAATCGCGGCTAACGGGTCGGCCGTCCACGAGACGCCCATGGCCCTACACCCGACTGTGTGCCCAGCTAGGCCGCATGATCCGCCCCGAACACAACGGATTTCCCAAGCTCAAGTCACCCCGCCGGTTGAACAAGATTAGACCGTGCCGATAGCCGTGTTCCTCAACACTCATATTCATGGCATCATCGCCCTATGGCCGAGGAGGCACGCGCAAACATCGACGGACCTGTTGCTAAAGGGCCTGGCACAGACCATGGCCAGCGATCGGCTGACCCAAGCGTCAACGCGGATAGGGAGGCACTTCGGCTACGCCTTAGGCTTCAGACTCGCAGGGATCGAATGATCTTCGGGTCGTCGACCATGGTCCTTGCGGGAACAGGCGTAATATTCTTATCCCTTGCTTTATCCGTGGACTTTGATAATGCAAATCAGAACTACGGTGATCCCACCAAACCGGTATGGCCCTGGGTTACTGCCGGATGCGTCGCCCTTGCCCTTGTGGGCATAGTATTCTTCGTCTATATATGGCGGCATGCTGGCCGGCAGACTCAGTTGGAGCTCGCAGATCTAGCTGCGCGAACCGAAGAGACTGTGAAGGCTGCCAGCAGTTCAACAGACTTGGGCACGCTGCTGGCAGTCAATCGTGCGCTGCTTGAGCAGTATCACCAGCTTTCGACGGGCCAGTCCCGATCTGCGTTCCGGCTAGCGCAGGGTGTAATGGTGGCCGCAGCGACCCTCATCCTAATTGGCTGTGGGCTGGCAGTCCTTGCCAACAACACGGCTACGAGCGTGACGATCGCTAGTCTTTCGGGTCTGGCCTCGTCTGTAGGCGGCTACATTGCCACAACTTTACTACGGAGCTACCAAATATCCGTCCGCCAAGCAGAGGTTTTCTTTCGAGAACCAGTCGTAGCAGGCTACATGCTTGCAGCCGAAAGAATAGCTCGCACTCTGTCGGACGACGTCCAGCAGCAGGCCCTTAGTCGAGTAGTCGACGGCTTCATGCAGGCAGCGACCGGCATTGCACAACCGTCGCCGGACCCATCAGCCCACGAACAGGCAGCAGTTTCGTGATGATAAGCCAATCGCGCAGTTCTGCAACTAGAATGCCTGGCGGTGGTCCATGCGAGTCGTCAGCAGCGAGTTGGCCGTCTGGGCGTTGATAAACGTCGCAAGTCAGGCCTCTCCCCGGCGCTCAAGCGCAGACGCGACTTGCTCCGTCGTCATTGCCATCGTCAGGTTGACCTCCGCGCGACTCGCGTTCAACAACGCCCCTCAGCCTACAGAGCGGTGACTTCAACGCCACGCCACGCCACCGCGCCGCTGCCGTCCCGCCGGGTATCGAGTCCGTTCCATTTGCGGATATGTAGCGCGAGTTCGGTGACTCGCTGTTGGAGATCTAGTACATCCCAAACTTCGCCGTTCAATGACTTTACGGCCTCTTCTGCTATTCGAACCTTCCTGGGATTAGGTAGGCCCATCTCTTCGAACCGCTTTCCAAAAGCGTCGCCAGATGGTGCGCCTACTGCTGTTTCCGAATGAACACTCGCCGCAGCTTGATGTAGAACGTTGGCTGGCACATAATTTTCGATCTCACGCCCTTGCGTTACCCACGCATATCCACGGTTTTCGAACTCTGCAATAATACGCTCCTTGGTCGAGTTGATTGGGTCGTGTGCGTTGGTTCTATCGGAGTCAACGGCGATCGCCATGTGCCGATTTATCTTCGGCAGTAGGATAAAATCGTCGACGGGCTCGGTAGATTCATCGCCGTCGGTTGCGCTCAAGTGGCTCAGAATGCGCCCTCCGTAAATTATGACAGAGTAGTGGACGCCTTCTTTAAGTTCGGGGTCCAATTGGTGGAGCCAGGCGTTTATGTAAATCCGGTCAGAAGGGCCCTCGACCCAAATAATGGAATTTGCTTGGATCAAGTCCGATGCACGGAAGCCTAGATGCTCCGAAATGATTGCCCTTTGCGAGCTGGTTATCGCTGCGCTCACCTGGGTGCCGTTGGCACTGTCGTGTTGAACTCGGACGACACTGATCTCGGGGTCGTCAATCATGTGTGCAGAGTGCGTGCTTACGAGGTACTGGTTAGAGGTCTCTCGTCTCAAATAGTCGATGAGCTTCCTTAGGAGAGTGGGGTGCGTATTTGTCTCTGGCTCTTCAATGCATATCAGGCAGTCGGTATACTCCGTCGCGACTGCTGCAACGACTACAATCTGAGAAATCGCACCCCCCAGCCTCTCTAGAGGTAGGACGCGGTCGTCTATGCTCAGGTGAACAGTTTGGGCGTTGTAGGGCACCGTAAGCTCTGCATCATCTGCCTCAAGTACATTTTTCAGGAGGGCGTTGAGCTTCTGAAACTTTGCCCTCCCTTCGCGGTGCATATGAGCGGATGGTGCTTGCCATGCCTGGAGGACGGCGGGGAGGTTACTTCCATCCATCGAAAGACGTCGGTCATCGGTGGGTGAAGCGTGTTGCTTAATGGAACGGATCGCGGGGATGAATACTACTGGCGGAACTTCTATCGACGCTTGCCAGGAATCGAGAAATCTAGAAATGTGGCTTTCGATATTGGGGTTCGTGACGCTGTAGTAGCGTTCGCTAAGCATCGCCAAATCGTTCGCGCATCCGGCCGCGTTCAAATGCTCCGCTAAGGCGGTTATCTGAGTGGGGCGCCTAACAATCTTTGAATCAACAAGCTCCCATTCAAACCAAATCAGCTCATCTTCGCCTGATCGCAGTGCGGGAGCGAAAGCAAGCTTTTCGAGCGTTGTTTGAGAGCCTCTTGGGGACGGGGACGGTGGGGGCAGTTGAAGCTTGACGTTCCGAGGTAACGCGTTCCGAAGAGACACGGTAGGGTCTTCAACCTTGAGTGCAATTCCGAAGACCAGCGGTGGAATCGGATGTCCTTCGGGTACCATCGGCCTATCGAGGCTGTCCAGGCTGACGCCTCTGTCAGCTGCAGCCGATAAGTATGGGAGCCATCTTTCTGCGCCCGCAAGGATATTACTCTTTCCGCTGTTGTTGAGACCCGCAATCAGCGAGAATTTCGCCAGTGGGGATATTCTTTGAGGCTTGAAGAATCCTCGATAGCCTCCGAGCATAAAGCCCGCGACGAGTGAGTCCTCGGCCATTTGCCCCCCCAGGTTACTAGGTAGTTTGTCCCAGCATCGCCGCGTGGGCGTGTGCTCAGAGTAGCTAACGGAGGCGATCGACATTTAGAAAACGCTGATCTGGGGCGCTGGCGAACTTGCGTCGATGGAGCTACGCAGGTCATCACACGGGCACAGGTCTTCCCCGCAATGCCCTGAGGTTGCGGTCTAGGCCGCCCTGCACTCGCCAAGACTGGGTGGGGACGGACGGCGGGCTACGGCAGGGAGCGGCGCGACCGCCGACGGTGCCTGGGCAGTCGGGTCGTGGAAGGGCCCACCAATGGCACGTCGCCGGTCAACTGCGGCTCAGCCGTTTGTTGATAAGTTGATAACTTGGCTGTGCTCGCGCCGTGGGGGTTTGGGAGCTGGCCACGAGTCGAGGTATGTCACGCCCGGCCCACTACTCTGCCCACGAACCAGTGAAGCCACAGGGGCAGAATGAGGCCATGGAGAGTGGTATTGGGGGCAGCGGCGCAGGTGGCGACGACAGGGGAAGTCCTGACCTCGGTTTACACCCGAGCGGTCGGCAGTTCGAACCTGTCTGCGCCCACCCGCCCGGTTTCGGGCCGAGGCTCCTCTTCGGAGGGGCCTTCGGTGTTTCCGGGGCTGGTTTTTTGCGTTCACCTGGAAAGGGTTGGCTGGCGAGCGTGGAAGTCAGCTACATCTGTCAGGCAGCATCCGACCTGCGGCCCAACGATGACTTCGTCCTCGCCGCGGAGCGCTTCGTGATCGTCCTGGACGGCGCCACCGAACCGGCCGGGGTCGACTCCGGTTGCGTCCACGACGTGCCGTGGCTCGTCGCGCATCTCGGGGCGAACCTCGCCGCCGTGCTGGCGCAGGAGGCGCGGGTGGTGCTGGCCGACGCGCTGCGGCGGGCGATCGTCGCGACGATGTGCGATCACGGGGGCACGTGCGATCTGCGGAATCCCGACAGCCCGTCGAGTACCGTCGCGATCCTGCGCTGGACGGCCGATGCCGTCGACTACCTCGTCCTTGGCGACTCGGCTGTCGTCGTCGAGTACGTGGGTGCCGGGCACGCTGCCGGCCTCACGGTCGCGCACGACGACCGCACCGCCCACCTGAGCGACTACAGCCGCGCGGGCGTCAGCCGGCTGCGCAACAGCGACGAGGGCTTCTGGGTCGCCTCCAACCGTCCCGACGCGGCCGACAAGGCGCTCGTCGGGAGCATCCCGCTCGGCGGCGTCACCCGGGCCGCGCTGATGACCGACGGCATCACGCGCCTCGTCGAGCGCTACGGCCGGTCGTGGCTTGATCTGCTGGAGGGCATGGAGAAGTACGGTCCGCGCCAGCTCGTCGCCGATGTGCGCGCCGAGGAGCTGGCCGCGCCGGGCGCCTACGGCGGCAAGCTCCACGACGACGTCACCGCCGTCTTCTGCCGCTTCTGACGCGAGCCTGCTCGGGGTTGGGATCACCGCTCGGCTAGCGTGGGGCGCATGCTGGTGACCAATCACGTCCTGTCCGGAGCGGTCATCGGCGCAGCCGTACGACGCCCGCTGCCCGCCCTCGCGATCGGCGTCGCGTCGCACTTCGCGCTCGACGCGCTGCCGCACTGGGGCAAGTGGGAGACCGAGCAGCAGTTCCTGCGGGTGGCGGTCGCCGACGGGCTCACCGGCCTGGCGGCGATGGGCGTCATCACGCGCGCCGTCCTGCGCACGCCGGGGAACGGCCGCGCGAAGCTGGCCGCCTCGGTGGTCCTCGGCATGGCCGGGGCCGCGCTGCCGGACCTCGACAAGCCCGCGCACATCATCTTCAAGCGCAAGCTCTGGCCCGACGCCGTCAACCGCTTCCACGGCCGCATCCAGGACGAGGAGCCGCACCGGTTCTTCTCGCACGAACTCGTCGCCGGCGCCGGGTTCGCGCTGGCGGCGGCGACGTTGATCGCGCGGCGTGGCGTGCGGAGTTAGCCGCGGCGCTCGCCTCAGAGAGAAAAGCCGCCGCTAAGCGCTCAGCGGATCAACGACCCGCCCGCGATCCACCGGCAGCTCCTCGACCGCCGCCGTCGAGGCGAGGTCGATCACCTCGTCGAGCACGTCCGGCTCCGGCAGCGCCGCAGCCGCGGCGGCGGGCGCCGGCTTCGGTTTGCGCGGCACCCGCGCGCCCGACGAGCCGCCGCGCCCCGGATACACCAGCAGCCCGTTCACCGGATCCGGCACGGCGTCCAGCGCCGCCTTCACCAGCGTCGCCTCGCGGAAGGCGGACCAGCCGCCGACCGTTGTGTCCTCGGGGAAGCAGAGTTCGAGCACCACGCCCCACGGACGTTCGACCCAGGCCCAGTCCTCCGCGCCGAACTCCAGCGCGGTGCGGATCAGGTCGCGGCCGTGCGCGTCCTTCCAGGAAGCCGCGGAGAACTCGCCGTCCGTGACCTCGATCGACCACCATTCGCCCACCCGGCCACGGTATGTCGGGGCCGGAGGCGAGAGAAGGGGTCCGGGACGGTCGGGACCCGCGTTCGCCACGGGCGAACAGGTTGGGCGAATTTCCTGGGCCAGAGGTCGGGGAGGGCGATCTCCTACACCGAGCCGTTGGAGCCGGAGGCTGTCAGGACTCTGCCGAGGGCGTCCGCGAGCGGTTCGACGTCGGCCAGGTCCAGCTGCGCGATGGTGATGCGGATGCCGGGCGGGCTGTCGACGCGGAACCACGCGCCGGGCGCGACCGCCCACCCCGCCGCCAGCAGGCCGCCGACCACGACCGCCTCCTCCGGCACCGGGACCCAGACATTGATGCCGCTGGTGCCGATCGCCTTGATGCCGCGCGCCGCCAGTGCGGCGATCAGCGTGTCGCGGCGCTCGGTATACGTGCGCGCCGCCTCGACGATCTGCGCCTGGACCGTCTCGTCCGTCCACAGCCGGTGCACCTGCGCCTGGATCAGCTGACTGACCCAACCCGCGCCGAGCCGGAGCCGCCCGGCCATCCGGCCGCCGGTGGTGCCGTCGGCGACGACCGCCGCGCAGCGTAGGTCCGGGCCGTACGCCTTGGACAGGGAACGGATGTGGGCCCAGTGATCCGTCACGCCGGTCACGGTGTGCAGGGCGTGGTGCGGGGTGATGTCGGCGCCGTGGTCGTCCTCGATCACCAGCACGTCGCGGCGCTCGGCCAGCAGCTTGCGCAGGGCCTTGGCACGCTCCGCCGACACCGCGGCGCCGGTCGGGTTCTGCGCGCGGCTGGTGATGATCACCGCGCGCACGCCCCGCTTCAGCGCCGAGGCCAGGCCCTCCGGCGTCATCCCCTCGTTGTCGATCGGCACCGGCACGGCGGTCAGGTTCATCGCCGGCAGCAGGCGGTAGACGGCGCCCCAGCCCGGATCCTCGACGGCGACCGAGTCCCCGGTGCGCAGGTGCGCGGTCAGGGCCCGGTCGATGGCGTCGCCGGCGCCGAATGTCAGCAGCAGGTCGTCGACCGGGACGTGGCCGGCGCCGATCCGGGCCCGGGCGGTGTCGAGCAGGTCCGGCAGGATCATGTCGCCGGAGTAAAGGCGCTGCGACGCCCCCTCGGGGAAGACCAGCTCCGGCAGCAGCCGGCGGTCCGGGTCGCCGGTGACCAGGTCCTTCGCGCCGGGCGGGATCGGGAAGCTGAGGTTGCGCGGCGCCGTGGCGGGCTGCATGCGCACTCGCGTTCCGCGCCGTCCGGCGGTCTCCACCGCCCCGCGGTCGCGGAGCAGGCGGTAGGCCGCCGAGACCGTGTTGGGGTTCACCCCGAGCTCGGCGGCCAGGTCCCGGATCGGCGGCAGCGCCCGGCCCGGCGGCAGCTCCCCGTCGGCGATGCCGGCCTCGATCGAGGCCGCGATCTGGCTGGCGCCCCGGCCGGAGATTTTGTACGCTGCCGGTGAGGTTGTTTGAACTACCACAGTGACTAGTTTGCACTAGGACGAAAAATGACGCAAGCGGCCCCCAGCCCGACCCCGACTCAGAGCCCGATGCAGACCCCGACGCCGACCGCAGGCCAGACCGCGGACCAGACTCCGAAGCAGACCGCGACGCAGACCCCGACGCGGACCGCGGGCCAGGCCACTGCCGGCCCCGCGCCGACCCGCGACGCCGAGACCGAAGCCTGCCTGTTCGGCCACGGCGCCGAGGGCGACTACGCCAAGACCCCGCGCACCACCGCCACCCGCTACCAGGGCCGTGTCGGCTACGACCGCGCCGCCGTCCACGCGGTCCTCGACGAGGCGCTGGTCTGCCACCTGGCCTTCGTCCTCGACGGCGCCCCGGTGGCCCTGCCGACGGTCCACGCGCGCCTCGGCGACCGGCTGTACGTGCACGGCTCGACCGGCGGCCGCTTCGGCCGCCTGGACGGCGAGCCGGTCGGCGTGACCGTCACCCTCTGCGACGCGCTGGTCCTGGCCCGCAGCTGGTTCCACCACTCGGTGGCCTTCCGCAGCGTCGTGGTCCACGGCACGGCCCGGCTGGTCTCGGACCCGGCCGAGCGCCTGGACGCCATGCGGGCCCTGATCGACCACATCGCCCCCGGCCGCACCGCCGAATCGCGCGAACCCACCCGCAAGGAGCTGGCGCAGACCGCGATCCTGGCCCTGGACCTGGAGCAGGTCTCGCTGAAGGCGCGCGGCGACGAGGTCGTCGACGACGAGGAGGACCTGGCTCTGCCGTACTGGGCCGGGTCCATCCCGCTGAGCGTGGCCGCCGGCGTCGCCAAGCCGAGCCCGGACTTGCTTGAGGGCATCACGCCGCCGGAGTACGCGGAGAACTACTCGCGCAAGCGGTACTGCGGATACGCGCACTGAGATCGCAGGGGCCGGCACCAGGCGCCAGGCCAGTGGCGGGTGCTCAGACCCGCTGGATGATCGTCGCGATCCCCAGCGCCCCGCCCTGGCACATCGTGAGCAGCGCGAACTCCTTGTCCGCGCGCTCCAACTCGTGCAGCGCCGTGGTGAACAGGCGCGCGCCGGTGGCGCCGACGGGATGGCCGATCGCCAGCGCGCCGCCGTTGACGTTCACCTTGGCCAGGTCCACGCGGTGCACGCGCGACCAGGACAGCACCACGGAGGCGAAGGCCTCGTTGATCTCGAACAGGTCGATGTCGTCGACCGTCATCCCGGCCTTGGCCAGCACCGCGGTGGTGGCCGGGATCGGGCCGTCGAGGTGGAAGTAGGGGTCCGAGCCGACCATCACCTGCGCGACGATGCGGGCGCGCGGGCGCAGTCCCAGGGCGCGCGCCGTGTCCCGCGACGCCCACAGCACCGCCGCGGCGCCGTCGGAGATCTGGGAGGCGGTGCCGGCGGTGTGGATGCCGTCCGGGAGAACAGGTTTCAGTGTGGCCAGGCCCTCGCGGGTGGTGTCGCGCAGGCCTTGGTCGCGGCCGACGCCGCGCCACATGCCGTGCTCGTCGCGCTCCTCCTCGCGGGTCGGGACCTGGACCTCGAACACCTCGCGGTCGAAGCGGCCCTCGGCCCAGGCCTGCTTGGCGCGGGCCTGCGACAGCACGCCGAGTTCGTCGATGTCGTCGCGCGTGATCCCGTGCTTGCGCGCGATCCGCTCCGCCGCCTCGAACTGGTTCGGCATGTCCAGGTTCCACTCGTCGGGCTGCGGGCGCCCGAAGCCGGACTTGGCGTTGGCGCCGAGCGGGACCCGCGACATCGCCTCGACACCGCAGCCGATGCCGACGTCCACGGTGCCGCCGGCGACCATCGAGGCCATCATGTTGTTCGCCTGCTGCGACGAGCCGCACTGGCAGTCGATCGTGGTGGCGGCGGTGGAGTACGGCAGCCCCATCGCCAGCCACGCCGTGCGCGCGACGTTGAACCCCTGCTCGCCGGCCTGGGTGACACAGCCCCCGACGATCTGCTCCACCGCGTCCGCCGGCACGCCGGTGCGCTTGAGCAGTTCCCGGTACGTCTCGCCGAGCAGGTACGCGGGGTGCAGGGTGGCCAGGTCGCCGTTGCGCTTGCCGATGGGGGTGCGGACCGCCTCGACGATGACGGCTTCGGACATGGACGGCCTCCTGCCGGGACGGCTCCCGCCAAACTGATACAGGTTCTAGTTTTGTGAACCTAACAGCTATCCCGCGACAAGGGAACGGGCCGCCGGAGGTGAACTCCGGCGGCCCGCGTGGAGCGGCCCGCGGCTAACGCGCGGGATCGGTCAGTGGCAGCAGGCGCCCCCGCAGGCGCAGTTGCCGCCGCTCTGGCAGCCGCACTTGCAGCCGCCGCCGCAGCTGCAGCTCCCGGCCTCCGGCTCGAGGACGACGATCGGCAGCGCCCGGCTTTCGGCGGGCGTCGGCGGGGTGCCTTCGAAAGGCGTCTGAGGGACTTCCGACAATGACTGCTTCGCCATAGCGCCTCCTTCGCTGGCGGCGGTCCGGGCGGCGCGGCGGGGATCCGCCACAAGCCGCCAATGCCGCCGCTTTCCAGTCAAAAGGGAGATCCGGCCCGGGTCAATGGGCGGTCGGCACACGCCACCCGGGGCGCCAGGGGGCGCGGGGCGGCCTGCTCGGTCCGTTCCGTCCGCCTACCGCGCCCCGGCCAGCGCGATCCCGCCCGCCGTCGGCAGATACGTCGTCCCCGAGAAGTCCCACCCGGCGATCACCTTCCGGTAGTGGATCAGCTCCTGATCCGGCGCGGGCCGGGTGCGCGTGTACTCGCGGTATCCGGCGGCCGTGTACATGCGCTGGTTCTCCCACATCATCGCGTGGGTCAGGAGCCTGAGCTCGGGCAGCCAGAGCTGGCGCGCGTGCTCCTCGGCGAAGGCCAGCACGCGCCGTCCCAGGCCGCGGCCCTGGCGGTCCGGGGCGACGGCGAAGTTGTCCAGGTGCAGCCAGCCGTCCTCGGGGACCAGGGTGACGGTGGCGATCGCCGGGTTGCCGACCACGAACAGGCAGCCGCGGCGCATCAGGTGCGGGTAGTCGGCGTCCATCGGGGCGGGGCGGGCGCCGATGCGGTCGACGTAGTGGCGGTAGGCCGAGTGGGTGACGGCGTGGACCGCCGCGAGGTCCACCGGCACCGCGTAACGGACTCCCAGCGGCTGCATGTTCGTGCCTCTCCTTCTCCGGCCCCCTCGGCTGTTCATCGCAGGCTGACACACGGCCCGCTGCGGGGTGGCCCGATCAGGCGTCGTTCATCAGACAAGGTGACAGTGCTGGTGACTGGACCGACGCGGAGGCGGAGCGGATGTATCGGAGCCGAGATACCTCGAAATCGATATACCTCGGTGCCGAGGTATATCGGAGCCGAGGTATCCCGGCGCGGAGGAGCCGGAGCCTGAGACCGAGCCGGAGCCAGAGCCAGAGGCGGAGCCTGAGACCGAGCCAGAGGCGGAGCCGGAGCCGGAGCCGGAGCCTGAGACCGAGCCAGAGTCGGAGCCAGAGCCCGAGCCCGAGACCTCAGGCCGACAAAGGCAACCCCGCAGCCGCCACATGCCGCTGATCGAGCCCCAGGTTCCGGTAGATTTCCAGCGTCGCCGTCGACATGTTCAGCGTGATGAAGTGCAGCCCCGGCGCCCCCTCGGCCAGCAGCCGCTCGCACATCCGCGTCGTCCACTCCACCCCGACCGCGCGCACCGCCGCCTTGTCCCCGTCCACCGCCATCAGCGCACGCTCCAGCTCGGCCGGGAACGCCTGCCCGGTGAGCCCCGTGATCCGCTTGATCTGCGCGACGTTCGTCACCGGCATCACGCCCGGCAGGATCGGCACGTCGCACCCCGCCGCCACGACCCGGTCGCGCAGCCGCAGGTAGTCGTCCGTCAGGAAGAACATCTGCGTGATCGCGAAGTCCGCGCCCCGACGGCACTTCTGCACGAAGTGCGCCACGTCGGAATCCCAGTCGGGCGAGCGCGGGTGCCGCTCCGGGAACGCCGCGACGCCCACACAGAACTCACCCGATTCCCGCACCAGATCCACAAGCTCGCCGGCGTAGTTCAGCCCCTCGGGGTGCGCCTCCCAGTCGCCCAGCGGATCGCCCGGCGGGTCCCCGCGCAGCGCCAGGATGTTGCGCACCCCGGCGTCCGCGTACTGCCCGATGACGTGCCGCAGCTCGGCGACGGAATGGTTGACCGCTGTGAGGTGCCCCACAGGGGTGAGCGTGGTCTCGGTGGCGATGCGCTCGGTGGTCTCCACCGTCTTCGTCCGGGTCGTCCCGCCCGCGCCGTACGTCACCGAGACGAACGTCGGCGAGTAGCCCTCCAGCCGCCGCAGCGCACGCCAGAGCTGCTGCTCCTGGTCGTCGTTCCGCGGCGGGAAGAACTCGAACGAGTAGGAGCGCTCACCCCCGGCGAGCAGCTCGCGGACGGTGGCGGCGCGATCCGGCCGCACGGAGGGGAGTCCCAGTGCCATGAATCCACCGTACTGAGCATGTCGCGCTTTGTAAGGCAAGGAAGCCGCACGTCCCGAGACGCGAGACACGGGCCTCCGAGCACCAGCCGTATGGTTGTTCCCGTGAACCCCCTGGACCGCCACTCTTTGCGTAACCGAGTAGACGCCGCCTTGTCGGCGTTCCTGGACCGTCAGGGCGCGGCCCTCATCGCGATGTCGCCCGAGCTGGCGCCGCTTCCGACCGCACTGCGCGAGTTCCTGGACGGCGGCAAGCTGATGCGCCCGGGGTTCTGTTACTGGGGATGGCGCGGAGTGCTCGGCGACAGCGCGACCCCACAGGAGGAGGACGGCATAGTCCACGCCGCCGCGTCCCTGGAACTGCTCCAGGCCTCGGCGCTGATCCACGACGACTACATGGACGACTCCGACACCCGCCGCGGCATGCCGGCCATCCACCGCCGCTTCGCCGCCGCGCACCGCGAGGCCGCGTGGGAGGGCTCGGGCGCGCGCTTCGGCGCGGCGGCCGCGATCCTGCTCGGCGACGTGTGCCTGACCTGGTGCGACGAGATGTTCGCGGGCAGCGCGCTGCCGCCGGAGCGGGTCGCCGCGGCCCGCCGGTACTTCGACGTGATGCGCACCGAGGTGATGGCCGGGCAGTACCTGGACGTGCTGGCGCAGGCGCACGGCCTGGACGAGCCCGAGCGCGCGGCGCAGCGGGCACAGACCGTGATCCGTTTCAAGTCCGCGAAGTACACGATCGAGCGGCCCCTGCACGTCGGCGCGATGCTGGCGGGCGGAACCCCGGACGTGATCGCCGCCTTCTCGGCCTACGGCCTCCCGCTCGGCGAGGCGTTCCAGCTGCGCGACGACGTCCTCGGCGTGTTCGGCGACCCTGCGGCCACCGGCAAGCCCGCCGGCGACGACCTGCGCGAGGGCAAGCAGACACTGCTGGTCGCACTGGCCGCCGCACGCGCCGACAGCCCGGCCGCGATCAAGACCCTCCGCGGCGAACTAGGCAACCCCGACCTGGACACCGCCGGAGTCACCGAACTGCAGGACATCATCCGCTCCACCGGCGCACTGGACGACGTCGAGACCCGCATCGCCGCACTGACCGACCAGGCCCGGACCGCGCTAGCCGCCGCGCCCATCGACGCCGAGGCCAAGGCGGTACTGGGGGAGCTGGCGGTCATGGCGACCGCCCGCAAGAAGTAGGGCGCACGACACGCCCGGGGCGCTCACTCGTTCGACGCAACTTCTTCGGCGGTTCGGGGCGGCGGGGGCTTGGTTGGTGGGATGGTGGGTGGACGCTCACCTTTTGAGGTGGTTTGTCCCCCTGGTAGGGCGGGGCCCTACTCACCCCTGCTGGTTCAGCCCGTCCACCACCGGCCGCGCGTGCTCGAACCCGAGCCGCGACACCGCCGCCGTGTCCAGCCGGAAGTAGCGTCCGCCCGTCGGTGGCAGCCCCAGCCAGCGCGCGCACAGGACGCGCAGCACGTGGCCGTGCGCGACCAGGCACACGTCCTCGCCGTCGCCGTCGGCCAGCATCGGCCGCACGCGCGCCAGTACGCGGTCCACCCGCGCGCCGACCTGCTCGATGGTCTCCCCGGGGTGCTCGTGGTCGCCGGGTACGACGCCGTCGTCCCACAGGTACCAGCCGGGCCGGTCCTGGTGGATCTCGTCGGTCGTTATCCCCTCGTAGCCGCCGTAGTCCCACTCCAGCAGGTCGGGGTCCTCGACCGCGCCGGTCAGGCCGGCGAGTTCGGCGGTGCGCACCGCGCGCGTCAGGGGGCTGGTGTAGACGGCGCCGAAGGAGCGGCCGGCCAGGAGTTTGGCGGCGGCACGTGCCTGGTCCTCGCCGACGGTGGTCAGCGGCAGGTCGGTCAGGCCGGTGTGGCGGCCGGAGCGGCTCCACTCGGTCTCGCCGTGGCGGAGCAAGATCAGCTCAGACATGTCCCCGAGCGTAGCCGGAGACGGGACGGTGTGCGTGGCGGGTGCGGGTACGGGGGATGACGGGGGTTCGGACCGTCGTCAACGGCCCGACTCCGATGCTGCTACCGAGGCCGGGACCGCCTCCGACGCTGAGCCCGATGCCGACATCGATGCCGCGACCGTCGCCGTGACGGACGCCGATGCCGATGCCGACGCCGCGACCGCCTCCGCCATGGCCTTCGCCGCGTACCCCGCCGCCCGGTTCGCCGCCGCGTCCGCGACCGGCCCCGCGGGCGCCGTCGTCGGACGCGTCGGCGCGCGCCGCACCTGCACCGGCCGTCCCGTCGCGGGCCGGACCTGCGTCGGAGCCGTCGTGAACGCGGCGAGCAGCCGGCGTGCGGTGTCCGTGAACGAGTGCAGGATCGAGTTCTCCGTGTCGTTCAGCGGGTGGCGTCCGCCGGTGCCCGTCACGGTCGCGACGCCGGCGCGCTCGCGCGGCCACAGCGAACCGTCCAGGAACTCTATGGCGTGCCGTCCGTCCAGCATCGCCACGTGTCCGCCCGCACGCCGGACCGCGCGCAAAAGCCCTGACTCGCCGTGCGCGTCGTGCGCCGCGTTGCAGTGGCCGCCGACGCGCCAGTACGTCTCGCTGTCGACCGCCATCAGCCGCGCCGACGTCGACGGCCGCGGGCCCGAGGCCGGCGTCCGCTCGGCTGGCGTGCGCCGCTGCGCCTCCGCGACCACCAGGTCCATCCGGCGCGGACCGCGCAGCGCCGCCACCGCCGCCGCGATCGCGCCCGGCGCGAGTGCCAGTCCCGGGTCCGCGAACACCATCACTTTGCCGCGTGCGGCGACCGCCAGCTGTTCGCAGGCGTGCGCGTGCGCGCACCAGCCCTGCGGCGTCGGCGCGCCGATCAGCAGGCGCACGCGCGGCTCGTCCATCGCGGCCTGGAGCACCAGGCGGCGGGTCAGGTCCGTCGAGCCCGCGTCCAGGAAGACCACGTCCATCTTCGGTACCCGGGTCTGGGCCAGCAGTGCCCGCACACAGCGCAGCACGCGGCGCTCGTCGTTCAGGAGCGGGACGAGGACCGAGACGGTCTCGGTGGCCGGGGGCGGGTCGGCGGACAGCGTGGACGGCGCGAACGGCGCGGGCAGCGCGGCCGGGGCGCCTGCCGGGTGTCGATTTCGTCCCACGGGCTAAAGCATCCCCACCGCGGGCCTTGATCGCAGTGTGGCGGAAAGCGGGGTGGGCCGTGAGGGTGACTGCGGGGGAAGTAAACGGCCCAGATGCGTGGAGACTGCGGGGAATCGGGCTCTGCGCCGGGGTCTCCATAGCGGACTCCAGCGGACTCCTTAGAGGTCCCCTTAAAGGAGGGGCGGGACCCGCGCCCCCACAGACGCGGATCCCGCCAAGGCCTGTATGGCCTTCCCTACCCCCACTAGCACCCCCACCGGGTGCGTCGGAGGCTGCGTGAAGCAGCACATCCGATCATCCATATAGACGTTCGAGGGGGTGGGTTGGGTTGCAGTGTGACAGCGTTCTGTATGTTGCGATTTAGTAACAGCGCTCTCGGGCGGCGTCGTCGGACGTATGCGCAGGTACTCAAGCCGGACCTGAGTACTAATACCCATGAGGACTGTCGGTGTCATGCGTCACACTTACTGTCGGCACGACGGCTGCGCCACGGTGGGTGTCGGGGAGGCACGGCCGGCCGGGTGTCGGTGATGGGGGAAGACCCGGTCCCGTTTGATGAGGCACTGCCGACACGGGGCGGCAGAGCTTCGTGAAACGGGACCGGATCGGGCGGTCCGGTGGCCGGTGGCCATCGAAAAAGCGGCGGCGTTGAGGGTTTCCCTCCGCCGCCGTCCTCGTTTTCGCAACTCGGGCGGACGGCTTTTACGGGGCCGGCGCAGCGTCGATACGTGCCTGGTACAGGGCGAATGCTGGTACTGGTGATCGTCTTCCGGTCGCCCATTCACTCATTTGAGCGAGCCTTGACTCGATTCCGTTGAGGGCGGGTGGCCCTCGGGGGTAGCCTGGCTCAAGTCGAACAAAGATTCGATGATGGTCCGGACGCCCGGATCGGCCACCCCGCTGGGTGGTCGCGGGAGGGGAAGCCCGTGGCCGGCCTCGGCCGGTCCGGGCGGACGGACGACAGAGGTGGCGGCTATTTGGAGGCTGCGATGAGTGCGAATGGGACGGGTGCCGCAGTGAGCACCGATGACGAACTGATCGACGTACTGCGCCGCCACGGCGAGCCGGCGCATTTCATCTGGCGCGGCAAGCTCTACCGCGTGCGCCAGGTCCTGTCGCACTGGATCCAGGTCGGCGCGGACTCCGGCGAACTCCCGTCGGTGCTGCTGCGGACCGACCGGCGCCTGGGCACGTTCGAGACCCTGGTGTTCGGCCGCGACCGGGAGGTGGAGCGCGAGCTGTGGAGCGTGCGCGCCAGCGTGGGGCGGGACGGTGACGTGGAGGTGTTCCAGCTGTGCCACGACGTCCCCTCCGGGGGCTGGCTGCTCGTCGCCGAATCGCTCAGCTGCCTGCCGGAGCACATCGGCCGCGTGCTGAAATTCCCGGAGAACTGATCGCGACGGCCGTTCATGGGGATTTCCCGGCTTGAACACCTGTTTTTGTCAGTGGGGCCTGTCACTGTGGAAGAGACATGCTGTGAGTGTCCGACATGTCATCAGTGGACCCTGACTAGTACAGGGAGGGAACTATGCCCGCCGCTCTCACAAGCCCGGACACGGGACCGATAGCAAGCTCCCGAGCCCACCCGCCGCCGCTGCCCCCGATGGGCTCTGGCGGCCACCGGCGCGGGCCCGCCTCGCGCTCCGCACGCGACCTGTTCGAGCAGGCCGTGCACGAACTGGCCGAGGCGGTCACGTCGTCGCACCCGTACGACCGCTACTGCGGCGCGCACATGGCTGCCCTGCACGCCTCGGCCGCCGTCGTGACGGCGCGCGCGGTCCCGGCGGCCCCGACCCGCCGCAGGCCGCGCAGCGTCTGGGACCTGCTCTACCGCGAGGCCCCGGAACTGGCGGACTGGGCCGCGTACTTCGCATCCGGAGCCACCCGCCGCGCCGCCGCCCAGGCCGGCCTGCCGAACGCGGTCAGCGACGCCGAGGCCGCCGAGCTGACGCGCGAGGCCGAGGTGTACCTCGGGGTGGTCGCGCAGCTGCTGGGGGTGCCGTACCAGGACGGGCTGCCGCTGGGGTCGGGGTCGGGGGAGCAGCCGGCCGCCAGCTGACGACGCTCGGGGGTATCTGATGCCCGGCCAGATCGAAGCCGAGGGTCGGGAGGCGGTCTGAAGCCGCCACATGTCGCGGGGTGGTTCCGCTGCACCGGGGCTGGGTGATGGTCGCGGTTTCTCAGGGTGCGATGATCGCCGGTTGGTGTGCGCGGGGCGGTGGTCGCAGCCTGGTGTGCGCGCGGTCGTCGCTGTGACTTGGCGTGCGCGCGCTGCTGGTTGCGACTTTGCGTGCGCACGGTGGTGGTGCTTGGTCGCGCCCGACGGTGCTGTCGCAATGTCGTGCGCGGTCGTGCGTCGTGTGCTTTGAACGCGTGCGCCACTTGGCGGTGCCACCTTACCCCGTGTGCGAGGTCTTGCGTCGGCGAACACGGCCGACGCTGGCTGATCGATCGGCGACCAGCGACGTGATCACCACGTGACCCGCGCTCGTTAGGGTCCGGGCCATGGACATGGCGCACGGGGCGGTGCTGCTCGGAGCGGCGGCGGGGGCGGGCGGAGTCGACGCGATCGTGGGCGGCGGCGGCCTGATCCAGTTGCCGACGCTGCTGTTGGCGTACCCGACGCTGCCCGCCGCCGCCGCACTCGGCACGAACAAACTCGCGTCGATATCCGGCACCAGCACGGCCGCGGCCACCTACCTGCGCCGCACGAAGGTCGACCGCCGCGTGCTGATCCCGGCGGCGGCACTGGCGGTGGTGTGCGCAGGCTTCGGCGCCCTGTCGGCATCCCGGCTGCCGACGAGCGTGTTCCGCCCGATCGTTATGGTGCTGCTGGTCTGCGTGGCGGCATTCGTGGCATTCCGCCCCTCGTTCGGCGCCCAGGAAGCGAACCTCGAGGCATCCCGCCGCCGCCGACTGACCACAACCCTCGTGGCCGGCATGGGCATCGGCTTCTACGACGGCATCTTCGGCCCCGGCACCGGCACATTCCTGATCATCTGCTTCGCAGTAGGCATCGGCACGGAGTTCGTGACTAGCTCAGCGATGGCAAAGGTGGTCAACACCGGCACGAACTTCGGCGCCCTCCTCATATTCGCCACGCAGGGCCACGTGATGTGGGCCCTCGGCGCGGGCATGGGCGCGTGCAACATCGTGGGCGCCCGCCTCGGCGCACGACTCGCGCTGAAGCGCGGCGCGGGCTTCGTGCGCGTGGTGCTGCTGGTCGTGGTGGCGGCGATGGTGGTGAAGATGGGGTTCGACCAGTTTGGGTAGCGGCGGCGGCGTGCCGGCGGAGGCGTGGCGGGGATGGCGGTGCGGCGGCCGGGTCGCGAGTGACTTGGGCGAGTGGCTTTGTGGAGCGCGCGAACTGTGAGTTGTGGTGCCGGGGCGCTGGTGCGAGTTGCGATTCCGGGGAACGCGATTTGCACCATCGCGCCGCTGCCCGCTGCCCGCTGCCCGCTGCCCGCTGGCCGCAGGGCGCCGCGGGGCTGAGGCTGAGGCTGAGCAGGCCGCGCCGCGGGCTGAGGCTGAGCGGGATGCGGCGACGGCGGCGGCTGAGCACGTGGTGGCGCGGTGGCAGCAGGACGGGGCGGCGCTGGCGGCCGAGGGGGAAGTGCGGTGGCCGCGGTGGCTGTGCAGGTGGTGTCGTAGTGGCAACAGGACGCGGCGGCGTTGGTGACGAGGGCGAAGCGCGGTGGGAAGGCTGAGCTGGTGCTATCCGCAATGCCAAACGGCACACAGCTGAGGCGGCCCCGCCGCCGGCGATCGCCCGCTGGATCGCCAAACGTGCGCTGCTGGGGCAGCCCGCCGCGGACGATTGGCCGCCGGATTGCGAGTGCGTCGATCGGATCGCGGGTCTGAGCGCGAGTGCGCCGATCGGATCGCCGGGCCCGGCTGTGAAGGCCGGACTGTGGAGATCGGCTGGATCGCCGGGTCCGATTGCGAGTGCGCCGACTCGACGCGGTCTGTTGGCGGGTGGTCCGCTGGCGCCGGACTATCTAGCCGCTGGATCGCCGCTAGATCGTCGGCCGGCGTGCCCGGGTCGCGGGCTGGCGGGGCAGGCTCGTGGCTTTGCGTGCTCCCCGACGACTCCTATTGGAGCTACGAAAAAGTGTCGGCGTGTTGTTCCCGGGTGTCACTCTATTGGCCGTGTATGGGGGTTCTGCGTTGCTTGCGGCTTTTGGTTCAGCCTCGGAGGCGGAGGCCTGAGGGGGTTGAGCGGAAGCCGGCGGCTGCCAGGGCTAGGGCTAGGGCGGAGTTTTTGCCTGCGTAGAGCACGTCTTCGCCGTCGGTTTTGGAGACCGTCAGTTTGCCGAGCCAGCCGTCGCGGACTGTTAGGGCTAGTGCGTCTACTGCTGGTTGCAGGGTTGTGAGGTTTTCGGTCCAGGACAGGAGGGTGCGGCCGCCGCGTTCGACGTACAGGACTAGTTCGCCGTCGACGAGGACTACTAGGGCGCCGGCTTTGCGGCCTGGTTTGTGGCCGGTGGTGGGGGTGCCTTCTTCGGTGGTGGGGCGGGTGGGCCAGGGGAGGGCTGCGCCGTAGGCGTTGGCGGGGTCGGTGGCGGCTAGGACCAGGGCGCCGATGCGTTCTGGTTCTTTTTTGGGGCGGCGGGGGGTGTATTCGTGGGGGGTGCCCATGAGTTTGTGGACGCTGTCGTCGATGGTGGCGCCGGTTGCTTCGTGGTCGCGGTTCTGCAGGGATTCGAGGGTGGCGGCCAGGGAGCGGAGGCGGTCGACGGCGCCTTCGGCGGCGAACTGGGCCGCGCCCAGGCCCTCGACGAAGTAGCCGCGGCGGGCGCGGCCTGCCTCCTCGTACGCTGACAGCACCGAGTACACGCCCGCGTAGCCGCCGGGGATGCGTTCGGCCATCACTGAGCCGCGGGTCACCACGCCGTAGCGGTCCATCAGGACCTCGCCGAGCAGGTGGGCGCGGCGGGTCGGGTCGGCGATGCGGGGGGACAGGCGGGACCAGCGGCCGGCGCCGGAGGGGTTTACGGCGGCGGCTGCTGCGGAGGCGTTCTGGTCGGCCACTACTGCCGCCACACCGAAGCGGGCGTAGCGGCCGCGGGGGGTGGGGCGGCGTGCTTTGTGGGCGCTCTTGCCCGAGTTCAGGAGGCCGCGAAGGGGTGCGAGCGTGTCGTTGGTGACGTAGCCGGCCCAGAGCAGGTCCCAGAGTCCTGACAAAACTTCCGATGGGGGGAAGGCGTCTCCGACCCGGGCCACGATCCCGCGCAGGAACAAAGCCGCGTCGTCGCCGAGGGCCGCCAGGATCGCCTCGTGGACGGGGCCGGGGTCCAGCGCCTCGGAGGGCTCGGGGAGGAGAAGCGGTGCCAGCTCTGCGGGGCACAGGGTCACCCAGCCGTCGTCGCCGGCGAGGGAGCCTGCGCCGGCCCAGACGATCTCGCCGGAGGAGGTCAGTTCGTCGAGCATCGTCGGGGAGTAGTCGGCGACACGCGAGGGCAGGATCAGGCGCTCCAGGGCGGAGGCAGGGACCACGGCGCCAGCGAGCTGTTCGACGACGCGCAGGACGCCGTCGGTGCCGCGCAGAGGTGATGACGCGGCGCGGCCGACGGACTGCCAGGCTGGGAGGAGCATGGCGAGGGTGCGAGGCGGGACCGGCTCGGCTTCCTTGCGCAGCGCCGCCATCGTGCGGCGGCGGACCCGGCGCAGGACTTCGGCGTCGCACCACTCCGTGCCGCTGCCGCCGGGGCGGAACTCGCCGGACAGGACGCGGCCGGAAGCCGCCAGGCGTTCCAGGGCGGCGATCACCGAGGACGCCGGGATGCCGAAGCGGGTCGCGGGTTCGATGGCGCTGAAAGGGCCGTGCGTACGCGCGTAGCGGGCCACCAAGTCGCCCAAAGGGTCGGGGACCACCGCGGTGAAAGCCTCGGGGATGCCTACCGGCAGAGGGACGCCCAACGCGTCTTGGAGGCGTCCCGCGTCCTCGATCGCGGCCCAGCGTTCCTCGCCGGCGATCCGGACCCTGATGACGCGGCGCGCGCCCTCCAGGTCCACCAGCCACGACGCCTCGATCCCGCGCGCCGCCGCCTCCGCCGTGGACAGGGGCCCGAGCAGGCGCAGCAGGTCGGCGGCGTCCTCGGCGTCGCGGGCGCGCCGTGTCGGCGTCAGGTACTGGAGTTCCTCTTCGAGGGCGATGAGGATGTCGGGGTCGAGTAGGTCGCGCAGCCCGGTCTGGCCCAGCAGTTCGGCCAGCAGCGCCGGGTCCAGCGACAGCGCGGCGGCGCGGCGCTCGGCCAGCGGGGAGTCGCCCTCGTACATGAACTGCGCGATGTAGCCGAACAGCAGCGAGCGCGCGAAGGGCGAGGGCTGCGCTGTCTCCACCTCGACGATCCGTACCTTGCGTGCCTCGATGTCCCGGCAGAGCTCGATCAGCCCCGGCACGTCGTACACGTCCTGCAGCACCTCGCGCACGGCTTCCAGCACGATCGGGAAGCTCGCGTGCCGCGCCGCCACCGCCAGCAGCTGTGCCGAGCGCTGCCGCTGCTGCCACAGTGGCGTGCGTTTGCCCGGGCGCGTGCGCGGCAGAAGCAGCGCGCGGCCGGCGCACTCGCGGAAGCGCGAGGCGAACAGCGCCGAGCCGCCGATCTCGCCGGTGACGATCTCCTCGATCTCGTCCGAGGCGAACAGCAGCCCCAGGCTCTCGGTGGTCGGGTCGGCCGCGTCGGTGTCCGGCAGGCGCAGCACGATGCCGTCGTCGGCGTGCATCACCTGCGCGTCCAGGCCGTAGCGCTCGCGCAGCCGGGTGCCTATCGCCAGCGCCCAGGGCGCGTGCACCTGCGCGCCGAACGGCGAGTGGATCAGGACCTTCCAGTCGCCGAGCTCGTCGCGGGTGCGCTCGACCACGATGGTGCGGTCGTCGGGGACGCGGCCGGTGGCCTGCTTCTGCTCGCGCAGGTAGGACAGCAGGTTGTCGGCGGCCCAGTCGTCCAGGCCGGACTCCTTCAGCCGGGTCCTGGACGCCGCCTCCTCGGCCTTGCCCAGCTCGCGCAGGAACCCGCCGAGCGCGCGGCCCAGCTCCAGCGGCCGGCCGAGCGCGTCGCCGTGCCAGAACGGCAGCTTGCCCGGCATCCCCGGGGCCGGGGAGACCAGGACCCGGTCGTGCGTGATGTCCTCGATCCGCCAGGACGACGAGCCCAGCGTGAACACGTCGCCGACCCGCGACTCGTAGACCATCTCCTCGTCCAGCTCGCCGACCCGCTTGGCGCCCTCCTTGGCGCCGGCGAGGAAGACCCCGAAGTAGCCGCGGTCGGGGATGGTGCCGCCGGAGGTGACGGCCAGCCGCTGCGCGCCGGGGCGCGCCGAGAGCTTGCCCTCGACCCGGTCCCACACGATGCGCGGCTTCAACTCGGCGAACTCGTCCGAGGGATAGCGGCCGGACAGGAGGTCGAGCACTGATTCGTAGGCCGAATCCGGCAGCGCCGCGAACGGCATCGCGCGGCGGACCAGGGCGATGAGGTCGGCCGCCGGCCAGTCCTCGACCGCGACCATCGCGATGATCTGCTGCGCCAGCACGTCCAGCGGGTTGCGCACCACCTTCAGCGACTCGATCGACCCCGACGCCATCCGCTCGGCCACCACCGCCGACTGCACCAGGTCGCCCCGGTACTTGGGGAAGATCACGCCGTGCGAGATCGCCCCGACCTGGTGCCCGGCGCGCCCGACCCGCTGCAGCCCGGCGGCCACCGAGGGCGGCGACTCCACCTGGATCACCAGGTCCACGGCGCCCATGTCGATGCCCAGCTCCAGGCTGGAGGTGGCGACCACGGCCGGGAGCGTCCCGGCTTTCAGCGCCTCCTCGATGTCGGCGCGCTGCTCTTTGGAGACCGAGCCGTGGTGCGCGCGGGCCAGCACCGGCGGGGCGCCGGAGACCTGCCCGGCCTGCGCCATCATTTCGGCGGGGGTCGAGGTCGCGAGGATCTGCCGGGTGCTCAGCGGGTCGTCGAGGGCGTCACGCTCGGGGCCGCCGGGGCTGCCGGAGCCGCCGGAACCACCGCCGACGCCGCCGGTCGCCCTCTCCCAGTGCGCCTCGTTCAGCTTGCCGGTCAGCCGCTCGGCCAGCCGCCGGGAGTTGGTGAAGACGATGGTCGAGCGGTGCCGCTCGATCAGGTCGGCCACCGCCGCCTCGACGTGCGGCCACACCGACACCTGGCGGCGGCCGGTCTGGTCGGCGGCGACCAGCTCGCCGTCGTCGGTGTCGAGCGCCCCCATGTCCTCGACCGGCACCGAGACCCGGATGTCGAAGGTCTTCGCGATCTTCGGGGCCACCACCTCGACCGGGTGCGGGCCGCCGAGGAACTGCGCGACGGTCTCGGCCGGCCGCACGGTCGCCGACAGGCCGATGCGCCGCGCCGGCCGCTCCAGCAGCGCGTCCAGCCGCTCCAGGGAGACGGCCAGGTGCGAGCCGCGCTTGGTCCCGGCGACCGCGTGCACCTCGTCGATGATCACGGTCTCCACGCCGCGCAGCGACTCGCGGGCGGCGGAGGTGAGGATCAGGAACAGCGACTCGGGCGTGGTGATCAGGATGTCCGAGGGCTTGGTCATGAACCTGCGCCGCTGGTCGGCCGGGGTGTCGCCGGAGCGTACCGCGATGTCGACCTCCGGCTCGGGCAGGCCCAGGCGCGCGGCGGCCTGCTTCAGGCCGGCCAGCGGCGCGCGCAGGTTGCGCTCCACGTCCACGGCCAGCGCCTTCAGCGGCGAGACGTACACGACCCGGCAGCGGCGCTTGGGCTCGCTCGGCGGCGGGCCGAAGGCCAGCCGGTCCAGCGCGGCCAGGAACGCCGCGAGCGTCTTGCCGGACCCGGTCGGGGCCACGACCAGGGCGTTCTTCTCGGCCGCGAGCGCGTTCCAGGCCCCGGCCTGGGCGGTCGTGGGCTCGGCGAACGCAGCCGTGAACCAGGCCTGGGTGGCCGGGTGGAAGTGCGTCAGGGCTGCGGACGTTTTCATACGATCCATAGTGCCTTGGCCGTCTGACAGACTTGGGGCCATGCGGTCAGGGACGATGCGGCTTCAGGATTTCTGGGAGCGGATGCGCGAGGTGTTCGGGCCGCTCACGGATTCGTACGCGCGCGATCATGTGATGAGCGACCTCGGTGGGCGCACCGTGATGGAGGCGCTGCGGGACGGCGTGGATGTCAAGGACATCTGGGGCGCTGTCGCCCGGGATCGGGATCTTCCGTACTTCTAGCTTGTAGGCGTCAGGGGTGGGTGTCGGTGACCGCGATGATCTCGTCCAGCCGGTGCAGCGCGTCCTGGAGCTGCGCGACCCGGTCGCGGATCCGGTCCCGCTCGGCGTGCAGCATGCCGCGCTGCTGCGCATCGGTGTGGCCGGCGTCGTAGCAGGGCAGCAGTCCGGCGATGTTCTTGCTGGTCAACCCCGCTGCGTACATCTGCTGGAAGAAGCGGACCAGCTCGACCGCGGCCTCCGGGTAATGGCGCTGGCCCGAGGAACTGCGTTCCGGGATCAGCAGGCCCTGCTCCTCGTAGTAGCGCAGCGCGCGGACGCTGACGCCCGACCGCGTCGCCAATTCCCCGATACGCATCAGTCCGCCTCCGACTTGCCTCTCACGTCAACGTGAGGTTTTAGCGTAACCGACATGGAGATCAACGGATCGATCGCACTCGTCACCGGCGCCAACCGCGGACTCGGCCGCGCCTTCACCGCGCACCTGCTCGACCGGGGTGCCGCCAAGGTCTACGCCGCCGCGCGCCGGCCCGAGGACATGAGCCTCGACGGCCTGGACGCGGACCGCGTCGTACCCCTCGCCCTGGACGTCACCGACCCCGCCGCCGTGCGCCGCGCCGCCGAGCAGGCGCCGGACGTCACCCTGCTGGTCAACAACGCCGGGTCCAACACCTGGCAGGACATGGTCGCCGGGGACCTGGACCAGATCAGGCTGGAACTGGAGACCCATCTGTTCGGGTCCCTGCAGATGATCCGGGCGTTCGCCCCGGTGCTCGGGCGCAACGGTGGCGGCGCGGTGGTGAACCTCCTGTCAGCGATGTCGTGGTTCGCGTATCCCGGCGCCAACGCCTACCACGTCGCCAAGGCCGCGGCGTGGGCGATGGTGAACAGCGTCCGCCTCGAACTGGCCGACCAGGGCACCCTGGTCACCGGCGTGCACCTGGGCCTGGCCGACACCGACATGAGCGCCGCGTTCGACAGCGAGAAGCTGCCGCCGGTCGAGGTCGCGCGCGCCGCGCTGGACGGCGTCGAGGCCGGGGCCTGGGAGGTGCTCGTGGACGAGTGGAGCCGGACGGTCAAGAGCTCGCTCGCCGCAGACCCCCGCCCCTTCTACGAAGCGCTGGCGGCGACCACGTTCTGACCGGCAGCGTTCCGGCTAACCGCGGCGGAGGCCGTTCTCGCCGGACACGGGGATCTTCTGGATCTCCAGGCCGCCTTCTTCCGAGGGGTCCTTCATCCGCAGCACGGGGATGTCCCGCGGGTGCTCGCCGGTCGCGACGTCGCGTTCCCCGATCTGGAGCATCGTGGCGTGCACCGCGCGCATCGCGGCGTCGGCCGCGGGGGTCGGCCGGTACATGACCCGGAGCAGGTACTGCCCGGTCACCGGGATGTCCGTGACGGTCGCGTTCTGGAACCCGTCGCTGAGGAAGCGGGCCGTCAGGACCGCGCCGAGGCGGTTCCGGACCAGGCCCGGGAGCGAGAAAGGGTGCGCCGCCCGGTGTTCCACGGACGGCACGACGCCGTGTTCGGCGGCGAACCGCGCGAAGCACCGGCCCTGCGGCGAGTCCGGGGGAGCGGTGATCCAGGGGCGCCCGGTCAGCTCCGCGGCGGTCGCCGGCGTCTCCCAGTCGTCCGGGACGGCGATCCGGTACTCGTCCGCGAGGAAGATCTTGGCCCGGCAGCCGGGCGGCACCGCCAGCGGCGTCTGCCGGTCGTCGGCCAGGATCAGCACGTCCAGGGCGCCCAGCCGCAGGTCCGCCAGGCCCGGCCCGGCCTCGGTCTCGACCACCCGGGGCTCCAGCTCCGGCCGGGTGCGGGCGAGTTCGCCGACGGTCTCGGCGGCCAGCTGCAGCATCTTCCCGGGCCCGGCGCCGATCGTCACCGGGCCCTGGACCTGGCCGGTCACCGCGGCCAGCTGCCGCTCGGCCTCGGTGAGCGTCTCGTCCAGGGCCTTCCCGGCGCGCGCCAGCACCAGGCCGGCGGCGGTCAGCTCGACCTGTCCGCGGCGGCCCGCGCCGCGCTCGGCGAGTTCGGTGCCGACCTCGCGCTCCAGCCGGTTCAGCTGCTGGGAGACGGCGGAGGGGGTGTGGCCGAGGAGCCGGGCCGCGCCGGCCAGGGTGCCGGCTTCGGCGACGGCTTGCAGGACCAGGAGGCGGCGGGGGTCGATGTCCACAGGCTCCATTAGCGGTGCTTCATATACGGATGAGCAAGGCTTTGTATTAAGAACCCTGCGGCCTCGGCATCGTTGGCGCCATGAATTCAGGGATACGCCGATCGGCGGTTTCCGTGGCGGGGACTGCGGTGGTGCTGGCGATGGCCGGGTGCCAGTCGACGGGGCAGACGGGTTCGGGCACTGGTTCGCCCTTCGGTGCGAGTACCAGTGCGGCCTCGGGGCCGGGGCCGGGGCCGGGGGCGGCGCGACCGTCGGCGCCCGTGCCCGCGACGGCGACCACGACCGCGATAGCACCGGCACCGGCGACGGCGACGGCGACCGCGACGCCAGCACCGGCAAGCGGAATCTGGGTCCTGTCCGCTCCCGACTCGGTCACAGGCCTCAAGCGGGTCCAGCCCCCGGCCGCCACGCTCAAGACCATCATGACCACGCTCCAGCAGGCCGCCGGACCGCTGGGCGTCGAGAACGACAACCCGGTCGTCGGCGTCTACGACGACCCCCAGTACGACGTCTACATCGTCGTGGCCGGCTACAACGGCACCGGTTTCGACCCCGCCAAGCTGACCGCCGCGGAGTCAGTTCCGCCGAGCTTCCAGGACGTGAACGGCACCCGGTTCACGAACAACCACGTGACGATCGACCCCGGCGACCACGGCGGAACCGCGGGCTGCACCTCGACGCTGGGGCAGTCCGGGGCCATGGCGGCCGAGGCGACCGGGTGCATGTGGATGACCATGACCACGTTCGGCGGCGTCACCTACGTGCCGAAGCCCGATCTGCAGCAGATGGTTTACGGCATCGGCCCTGACAAACTGGGACCGATCATGCGGACCATCCGGGCGCAGGTCGAGCGCCGCGGCTAGTCGGCGCCCGCGGTCCGGCCCGCCCTCGGCCGGATCCGTCAGTTCCACAGCCGGAACGACCCTTCCGGCACCGTAAGGATCCCCGCTACGTTCCACGTGTGACCGCAGCCGACTCCCGAATATCGCCGCCCTCGCCTGACCTCGCCGGACGCGCGGCGGCGGTCCAGCGGCGCACCGTCCGGATCCTCATCGGCAGCCAGATCCTCGGCGGCGTCGGCTCCTCGACCGGGTTCTCGCTGTCCACGCTGCTGGCCAAGGAGATCACCGGGAACGCCGGGCTGGCCGGGCTGACCGGCACGTTCTCCTCGCTCGGCGCGGCGTTCGCGACCATCCCGCTCTCGCGCGTCATGGCGGCGCGCGGCCGGCGGCCCGGCCTGGTCCTCGGCTACGGGGCCGCGGTCGCGGGGACCCTGGTCATCATCCTGGCCGCGCGGCTGCACTTCTATCCGCTCCTGCTCGGCGGGATGGCGCTGTTCGGCTCGGCCTCGGCGGTCAACCTCCAGGCCCGGTACGCCGGCACCGACCTGGCGCCGGCCGAGCGGCGGGGCCGGGCGCTGTCGATGGTGATCTGGGCGGTGACGGTCGGGTCCATCCTCGGCCCGAACCTCGGGCACCCGGCGGAGGGGACGGCGCGGGCGCTCGGGCTGCCGCCGCTGGCCGGGGCCTTCCTGTGGTCGGGGGTCGCGCTCTGCGGCGCGGGGCTGGTGCTCGGCCTGCTGCTGCGTCCCGATCCGTTGCTGGTGGCGCGGGAGCTGCGCGGGGAGGACGTCGCGGCGCCGAAGCGGCTGACGCTCAAGGAGTCCTTCGCGGTGATCGCCGAGTCGCCGCGCGCGGTGCTGGCGATCGCGGTGGTGGCCGTCTCGCACACCGTCATGGTGTCGGTGATGTCGATGACGCCGGTGCACATGAACGCCGACGGCATGTCGGTGACGGTGATCGGGCTGGTGTTGTCCGTGCACATCACCGGGATGTACGCGTTCTCGCCGCTGGTCGGGGCGGCTGTGGACCGGGTCGGGCGGATCCCGGTGCTCGGCGCCGGGCTGGCGATCCTGACCGCGGCGTGCCTGGTGGTCGGGTCGGCGCCGATGGGGTCGCGGGCGTACATGGTCGTCGGGCTGCTGCTGCTGGGGATCGGGTGGTCCTGCGGGGTGGTGGCCGGGTCGACGCTGCTCACCGAGTCGACGCCGGACCGGGTGCGGCCGTCGGTGCAGGGCGCGAGCGACTTCGTGATGCAGGGTTCTTCGGCGGCCGGCGCGGCGCTGGCCGGGCTGGTGGTCGGGACGCTCGGGTACTCGTGGCTGGCCGGGCTGGCGGTGGCGCTGCTGGCGCCCGTCGCAGTGCTCGTGGTGGTGACGGCGGTAAGGCGGCCCGGGGTCGCGGCGGAGGTTGTGGCGCCGGACAACATTCCGGGGCGTTCGGTGCAAGAAGACGCGGCGTCCCAGGTACCGTGAGAGGCGGTCAGGCACCGGTGGACGCGGCCGAGTCAGTTTTTGTCAGTGGCGTCCTCTAGCTTCAAGACCGTCAGACGTGAAGTACCGGAACTTAAGGCAGGCACCCATGGCGGCATCGACCACCGATCGCGAGAAGGCGCTCGACGCCGCCCTCGCTCAGATCGAGCGCAACTTCGGCAAGGGGTCGGTGATGCGGCTGGGCGCGCGCTCGGCGCAGCCGATCGACATCATCCCCACCGGCTCGATCGCCCTGGACGTGGCCCTGGGCATCGGCGGCCTGCCGCGCGGCCGGGTCGTGGAGATCTACGGCCCGGAGTCCTCCGGCAAGACGACGGTCGCGCTGCACGCGGTCGCCAACGCGCAGCGCGGAGGCGGTCAGGCCGCGTTCATCGACGCCGAGCACGCGCTGGACCCGGAGTACGCCAAGAACATCGGCGTGGACACCGACGCGCTGCTGATCTCCCAGCCGGACACCGGCGAGCAGGCGCTGGAGATCGCCGACACCCTGATCCGCTCCGGCGCGCTGGACATCATCGTCATCGACTCGGTCGCGGCCCTGGTGCCCAAGGCCGAGATCGAGGGCGAGATGGGCGACTCGCACGTCGGTCTGCAGGCCCGCCTGATGAGCCAGGCGCTGCGCAAGCTGACCGGTGTGATCAGCCAGACCAACACCACCGTGATCTTCATCAACCAGCTGCGCGAGAAGGTCGGCGTGATGTTCGGCTCGCCGGAGACCACCACCGGCGGCCGCGCGCTGAAGTTCTACGCCTCGGTCCGGCTGGACATCCGCCGCATCGAGACGCTGAAGGACGGCACGGAGGCGGTCGCGAACCGCACCCGCGTCAAGGTCGTGAAGAACAAGGTGGCCCCGCCGTTCAAGCAGGCGGAGTTCGACGTGGTGTTCGGCCAGGGCATCTCGCGCGAGGGCTCGCTGATCGACATGGGTGTCGAGCACGGCTTCGTGAAGAAGGCGGGCGCCTGGTTCACGTACTCCGAGGGGCAGCTCGGCCAGGGCCGCGAGAACGCCCGGCGGTTCCTGAAGGAGAACCCGGACGTCGCCGACGGCCTGGAGAAGCTGATCAAGGAGAAGCTGGGCATCGGGCCGAAGGTCGACGAGCCGGCCGACACGGCGGCGAGCGCGGCGCCGGCGGCTGTGGCCGCTGCCGCCGACGGGACGGCTCCGGCCGAGGACGCCGCCGCCAAGCCGGCCAAGACGACGCGGGCGCGCAAGACCGCCGCCACGGCCGGTGCGGAGGAGTAGTAGGTGAGCGCCGGTTGGGGCCGGTTCCAGGATGAGGGAGCCGGTCCCGACTGGTTGGCCGACGCGGGGTCGGACGCGGGCGAACAGGCTTCGGCCGGGTCGGACGCGGGCGGGCCGGGCGACGGCGCGCCGGGCTGGGCCGCGGCAGCGGAACCCGGTGCCGGTGGGAGTTCGGGCGCGCGTGATGCGGGCTCGGCGCGGGCGGAGCAGAGCGGGTCGGGCGACGGCGCGCCGGGCTGGGCCGCGGCAGCGGAACCCGGTGCGGATGCGGGCCCGAGCGGTTGGGCGTCGCTCGCCGATGGCGCCGGCCGCCGGGGTGGCGCCGTGCCGAAGCGGTCGGAGCAGTCGGAGCGTCCGGAGCGGGAGCGCCGCTCCTCGGGCGGCTTCGGCGATGACCGGCGTGGCGGATCTGCGTCCGCGAAGAAGAGCGCCGCCAAGAAAAGCTCCGGCGGCTGGTCGTCGCGCCGCAAGGACCGCGATCCGGCCGACGCCGACAAGCCGAAGCCACCGCAGTCGCGCGAGAAGCTGGAGCAGCGCGCGAAGAACATCCTGATGTACCACCTGGGCCGGCAGATGCAGACCCGGTCGCAGCTGGCCGACAAGCTGCGCAAGAAGGAGATCCCGGACGACATCGCCGAGGCGGTGCTCGACCGGTTCGAGGAGCTGCACCTCCTGGACGACGCCGGCTACGCCGAGACCTTCGTCCGCTCCCGCCACACCGAGCGCGGCCTGGCCAAGCGGGCCCTGGGCTACGAGCTGCGCAAGCGCGGCATCGACGACGAGACCGCCGCCGAGGCGCTGTCCGCGGTCGACGAGGACCAGGAAGCCGTCACCGCGCGCCGACTTGTCGACTCCCGGCTGCGCGCCACCAAGGGGCTGGAGCCGCAGGTGCGTACCCGGCGGCTGGTCGGGATGCTCGCTCGCAAGGGGTACTCCGGGTCGATCGCCTTCCGGGTGGTGAAGGAGGCGCTCGCGGAGGAGGGGCTGGACGTCGATCTCGGTGAGCCCGAGTTCGACTGACGTCGGCGCCACCCCTGCGCCACCCCTCGGCTACCGTGCGCCGTCACCGCCGGTGACCCCTTCGCCGGAACACCACTCCTTCCAGTGCTTTCATCCGCTTTTCCCGACGACACCAACGGTTGTCGACCACACTCCTCCTTGACCGTATTGTTACCTCGCCCTAACCTCGCACTCAGTGAGGGATCATCGAAGGATCACTCAAGCGCGCTGGGAGCAAACTTCATGGTCGGCATGGTGATCGCGATCGCAGCGGTGGTCGCGGCGTGCGTCGGCCTGTTCGTGGGCATGAACGTCGGCGCCGGACGCCGCATCAACAATCTCAAGAAGAGCGCGTACGAGGACTTCGACAAGCAGGTCGCCGAGCTGGCGCAGCGGGCCCAGGCCCGGGAGGGCGAGCACGCCGCCGCCGTCGTGGCCGCGCAGCGCGACCTGGCCGCCGTGCACCGGGAGGCGGCCGAGGCGCGCAAACAGGCCGACGCCCAGGCCGTGCAGATCCGGGAGCAGGCCGCCGCCGCCGCTACCGTCGAGATGGACCGCGCCCGGCGCATCCGGGACGAGGCCGAGGCCGAGACCCGGGTGCTCAAGGACGACATCCGCGAGCTGCGGCTGGACCTGGAGCGCCGCGAGGCCCGGCAGGCCGAGCGCGAGGAGCGGCTGGACGCCGACCTGCGGCGGACCGGGGACAAAGAGCGTGAGCTGGTGGCCGCCTCCGCCGAGCTCGAGCGCAAGAAGGCCGAGCTGGCGACGCTGGAGGACGAGCGCCGCTCCATCCTGGAGCGAGCCGCCGCGCTGTCCGCCGCCGAGGCCAAGAGCGAGCTCGTGAAGTCGATCGAGAACCAGGCCAAGCGCGAGGCCGCGGTGCTCATCCGGCAGATCGAGCAGGAGGCCCGGGACGAGGGCGACAAGCGCGCCCGCAAGACCGTGGCCCTGGCCATCCAGCGCGTGGCCAGCGAGCAGACCGCCGAGTCCGTGGTCAGCGTGCTGCACCTGCCCAGCGACGACATGAAGGGCCGGATCATCGGCCGCGAGGGCCGGAACATCCGCGCCTACGAGTCGATCACCGGGGTCAACCTGATCATCGACGACTCGCCCGAGGCGGTCCTGCTGTCCTGCTTCGACCCGGTGCGCCGGGAGGTCGGCCGGCTGACCCTGGAGGAACTGGTCCTGGACGGCCGGATCCACCCGCACCGCATCGAGGAGATCTACGAGCGCTCCAAGGCCAAGGTGGAGACGCTGTGCGTGCGGGCCGGCGAGGACGCGCTGATGGAGCTCGGCATCACCGACATGCACCCCGAGCTCATCGCGCTGCTCGGCAAGCTCCGCTACCGCACCTCCTACGGCCAGAACGTGCTCAAGCACCTCGTGGAGTCCGCGCACCTGGCCTCGATCATGGCCTCCGAGCTGCGGCTGGACCCGGTGCTCCTCAAGCGCTGCACGGTCCTGCACGACATCGGCAAGGCCCTGACCCACGAGGTCGAGGGCAGCCACGCGCTGATCGGCGCCGAGATCGCCCGCAAGTACGGCGAGCACGACGACGTCGTGCACGCCATCGAGGCGCACCACAACGAGGTCGAGGTCCGCACCGTCGAGGCGGTCCTGACGCAGGCCGCCGACGCCATCAGCGGCGGCCGCCCGGGCGCGCGCCGCGAGTCGCTGGAGGCCTACGTCAAGCGCCTGGAGCGGCTGGAGCAGATCGCCGCCGAGCAGGAGGGCGTGGAGAAGGTCTTCGCCATGCAGGCCGGCCGCGAGATCCGGGTGATGGTCGTGCCCGACGCGGTCGACGACATCCAGGCGCAGGTCATCGCGCGGGACATCGCCAAGCAGGTCGAGGAGGAGCTGACCTACCCGGGGCAGATCCGGATCACCGTGGTGCGGGAGTCCCGGGCGACCGAGTACGCGCGCTGACCCACCGCCACCGCACGAGCAGCACCGCTCCGGCCGCGAGCACCAGCAGCACGATCAGGTACACCGGGATCCCGAGGGCCGTCAGCAGTTCCTCCTGGTCGTACGTACTGTGCTGCACCCAGTCCGAGGCCGCCGGAGCGAACGCGTAGTCCTGCGTGATCTGCGACGGCTCGTCGAACGAGCCCTCATACACCGTCAGGAACATCCGCCCGGCCGCCAGCGTGGCCAGTGACGGCCCGACGTTCGAGGGGTTGATCCAGTCGCCGAACGTCGAGGGCTCCGGCTGGTCCGCGACCGGTGTGCTCGTGGCGTCCATCCGGTGCGGCGCCAGCACGGACACCTCGACGTTCTGCGGCGTCGTCGCGCCGGCCGACAACCGCATCGGGTAGACGGCGCTCTTGGCCGGGAACGACAGGCTGATCGGGTCCAGGACGCCGTTCAGATCCGCCTTGCTGCCGGTGGCCAGCCGCACGGCGACGAACTTCCAGCCCTCGTTGGTGTAGGCGGCCAACCGGGTCGCGGTGCTGTCCTTCAGGGTGAAGCCGTGCTGGTTCAGCCAGTCGCCGAGCGCCTTGGGGTCGGCCGAGGCCAGGTTCGCGACCTCGAACTCGCCGATCCGCTGGTCGCTGAGCACCTGCACCGCCGACTGCGGGGGAGCGGCGGCCATCGCGCCCCCGGCTACCGCGCCGTCGCCGGATGATCCTCCGAGATGCGGCCAGAAGTAGTGGTGCACGACGGGGACCGGCTCCTCGGCGACCGTCAGATCGCCGAACAACTCCGGGTTCGCGAGCTTCGCCGTGGCCTGAGCCGGCACCGGCATCACCCACGCGGCGTCTGTGACGTTGCTCTGCGTGGCGAACCGCATGACGACGTCCTCGGTCGTCCCGTCGAACCGCACCACCGCCTGCTCCCGCGCGACGCTCATCGTGCCGCCGGGGCCGGGGATCATCGCCCCGCAGCCGCACGCCCACGCCGGATCGGCCACTCCGACCGCCTGCAGCCCGCTCGCCGCCAGTGCGAGTGTCAGAGTCTTGGCCACCCATCTACGCATCCTGATTCGCCTCCCGAGAAAGAACCCGTCTTCCGGCGAGGCTTTGACGCCCTCGCCGGAAGACGGGTTCCGGTGCTCTCACCACGGATTGGTAACGGTCGGGTCTGCGATCGGTGACCGGCGACCCGCGACCGGCTACCGCTTGCGGCGCTACCGCTTCCGCCCCGGAGCCAGCAGCTGCACCGCCACCGCGGCCGCCGCCAGCAGCACCGCGATCCCGATCAGCGTCACGTGCATCCCGTGCGCGAAGTCGCCGCCGGCCACCAGCGCCCCGGCCACGGCCACCGCCAGCGCGCCGCCGACCTGCCGGGAGGTGTTCACGATGCCGGCCGCGGTGCCCGCCTGCTCGGCCGGCACGCTCCCCATCACCATGATGGTCAGCGCCGGGACCACGAAGGCGCCGGCGAAGGAGACCGGGACCAGCAGCAGCACCAGCTGCCAGGCCGGCTGGTCCGGCCGCACGGCCAGCAGCAGGAGCATCGCGCCGGCGGTGCCGACCAGGCCGACGGTCATCGACAGCCGGGCGCCGATCTTCGCCACCATCCGCGCCGCCACGGTCACGTTCACCAGCGTCACCACCGCGGTGATCGGCGCGAACAGCAGGCCGGTGACGGTCGAGGACTTGTGCGCCACCTGCTGGAAGTACAGGCTGAGCAGGAAGATCACGCCGTAGAAGGCGGCGTTGACGCTGAACCCGGCGAACGCGGTCAGCGACATCGCGCGGGACTTGAACAGCGCCAGCGGCACCATCGGCCGGGTCTGGCGGGACTCGGCTACGGCGAAGACGACCGAGGCGATCCCGGCCGCCGCGAACGAGGCCAGCACCGGCGTGGTGCCGAAGCCCTTCGAGCCGCCCTCGATGAAGCCGTACGTCAGGCCGGCCAGCGCCACCACCGAGGAGATCAGGCCGATGACGTCGAAGTGCGCGCCGACCGCGGTCCTGGCCTGCACCAGCTTGGGCGTCCCGGCCAGCAGCGCCAGCGCCGCGGCCCCGGCCGGCAGGTTCAGGAAGAAGATCCAGCGCCAGTCCACGGCGGCCGTGATCAGGCCGCCGGCCACCGGTCCGGCGGCGGCTGCCGCCGAGCCCGCCGCGGTCCACAGCGCGATCGCCCGGTTCCGCTTCGCCGGGTCCGGGAACGCCTGGCGCACCAGAGCCAGCGAGGCCGGCAGCATCAGTGAGGCGGCGCCGCCCTGCACCAGCCGCGCGGTGACCAGCAGGCCCAGCGACGGGGCCAGGCCGCACGCGGCGGAGGAGAGCGTGAAGCCGATCAGCCCGAGGCCGTAGGCGGCCTTGGCGCCGATCCGGTCGCTCAGGGCGCCGGCCGAGAGCATCAGCGCGGCGAAGGCGAGTGTGTAGCCGTCTATGACCCACTGCGCGCCGGCCATCCCGCCGGCCAGGCTGCGGTTGATCGCCGGGAGCGCCACGTTGACCACCATGGCGTCGAGGCCGACGAGGAAGAAGCCGAAGACCGAGGCGGCGAGGATGCGCTTGGCCGCGGTAGCGGAGGGCGCGGCGTCGACGGTCGCGGTGGCGACCGGCGCGTCGGCGTCAGACGCGGTGGCTGCGGTGGCTGCGGTGCCGGCGGTCCGCGGCCGGGCGGTGGTGAGAGCTGTCATGCCTGTAACCCTCGCGGTCCGCGCCGCGACCATACAGACCGCGCCGAACCGGGGAGCGCGGTGCCGGGGTGCGACACACCCCCTCACTTCTCGCGCCCGGCCTCTACGCTGGCAGTATGACGAACGGCAGCGAGTTGGGGATCTTCCTGAAGGCGCGGCGCGCGGCGGTCCAGCCCGAGGACGTCGGCCTGCCGCCCAGCGCGGGCGTCCGGCGGACCCCGGGCCTGCGCCGCGAGGAGGTCGCGATCCTGGCCGGCGTCAGCGTCGACTACTACACCCGCCTGGAGCGCGGCAAGGAGACCAACCCGAGCCCGGCCGTGGTCGACGCCCTGGCCCGCATCCTGCGGCTGAACCCCGACGAGCACCAGCACCTGCGCGACCTCACCGCGATCGCCGCCCAGCCGGCCCGCCGGGTCGAGCAGCGGCAGTCCCGCACCCGCACGGTGCGCGAGGGCGCGCTGATCCTGATGGAGCAGCTGCGCCCGAACCCGGTCTACATCGTCAGCCGCACCAACGACCTGCTGGCCGCGAACCCGGCCGGGATGGCGCTGTTCCCGGGCCTGGCCGACTGGCCGAGCGGCCAGCGCAACGTCACCCGCTACCTGTTCCTGAGCCCGGTCGCCAAGCAGCTGTACCCGGAGTGGGACAAGCTGGTCCCGACCTCCGTGGCCTACCTGCGGGCTCGCGCCGGCGCCGATCCCGACGACCCGGACCTGGTGCGCCTGATCGGCGAGCTGGTGGTGAAGAGCAAGGAGTTCGCCCGGCTCTGGGAGCGCTACGAGGTGCGGAACCTCAGCCAGGGCACGAAGGCCTTCCACCACCCCGACGTCGGTCCGATGACGCTGGACTACGAGGCCATGGAGCTGGCAAACACCGGCGGCCAGCGCATGATCGCCTACTACACGATGCCCGGCAGCCCCGACCGGGACGCCGTCGCGCTACTCGACATGATCGGCTCGGGGCTTCTCGCGGCCGGCGTCGAAGGACTTCAGCAGTTCGTTCAGCCCGCCGATGGAGAGCTTGTGGAAGCTGGGGAGGGGACCGGGGTGGCCGGCGATCAGGAGGGCTGAGCGGATGGTCATCCGCACTATCCGCATCGCCGCGTAGAACAGGTAGAAGGCCAGGGGCAGCTCGACGAAGAACGCCGAGAGCAGCGAGGCGGTCTCGTCGGACGTACCCCAGTCGAGCGTGATGTCGAACCACGCGTCGCACACCAGCAGCGTCGCGGTGAACACGCACGAGACCACCACGAACTGCCGCTTGCGCCAGGCGCCCCAGGTGGTGACGAACAGCCCGAGCAGCAGCAGGACGTCGAAGCCGACCCACGCGGCGTTCCAGGCGTTCTCCGGATGGTGGTCGGGCAGCACCAGCGCCAGGTAGACGATCCACGGCACCAGCACCACGAAACCGCCGGTGACGACGGCCAGGAACAGGTGGCGCATGTGGCGCAGCTGGGCATTCTTCAATGACGGCAGACCAGCGGCCTCGAGATCGTCATAGTTCACATCTCCGATGGTCGCACGAAGACGTCGCACGGTCCTTGGTCACAGATCTGTCACGGCGTGGAACCCGCGCGCCATCCGGGCGTCTTCCCAGCGAGACAACACATTGGGGACTGGGGAGGAACCGAAATGGCTGGTCAGGGGAGCAAGATGTGGGCCCGCGCGGCGATGTGCGCGGCGGCGCTGGCGACCCCGCTCGTGGTGAGCGGCTGTCAGAGCGCGACGAACGCGACCGGCACCGGCGGGGCCGTCGCGCCGCAGGCCGGGGCGTCGAGCGCGCCGAGCGCGGGGGTCTCGACGAGCCCTTCGGCTGCTGTTTCGAGCACCGCGCCGACCTCGGCGCCGGCGCCGCTGAACGCCACGGCCGGGAACGGCATCACGATCTCCGACGGCGGCAGCAAGATCCTGATGAACGGCACGGCCGTCGACTTCGGCACCCAGGTCCACGACCCGTCCTGGTCGCCGGACGGCAGCCGGGTGGTCTTCATCGACGGCGCCGGCAACCTGGTGGTGGCCAACGCCGACGGCTCCGGCCGGATCGAGGCCGCGCACAACCCCGGCGGCCAGACCTGGTCGCACCCGACGTGGCAGACCACGCAGGCCGACGCCTCGACCAACATGCCCGCGCGGAGCAACATCTTCTTCGCCTCCAGCGCCGGCGGCACCACGCTGTGGGAGGTCCCGACGACCGCCCACGACGCGCAGCCGACGCAGCTCACGCTCAACGGCTACTTCGGGGAAGGCTCGACGCCGCCGCCGGTGAAGGGCAACAAGTGGCCGGCCGCCGGCGGCAAGTACGGCGCCGCGGTGTACGAGCACGACGGCCTGACGTCCTCGGACGTCTACGTCCGCGACGACTTCCTGCGGCAGCAGGGCGGCCTGGCGATCAAGGACGCCGCCGAGCCGGACTACGTCCTGGTCGGCGGTTCGGCGAGCGCTCCGGGGACGCCGGAGGTCGTGTTCGTGCGCAAGGTCGGCGCGCACCAGCACGTGTTCGTGGAGTCCATCCAGACCAGCACCGGCGGCGCCGCGTCCGCGGCCCGCGACCTGACCCCGAACGCCACCACCGACTGCACCGAGCCCGCGATGTCGCCGGACGGCAAGACGGTCGTGTTCTCCACGTCCTCCGGTGTCGTGACCGTCGCCGCCGACGGCTCGGGGACGCCGGCGTTCGTGACGAACACCCCCGGGTTCCCGGCCTTCCGGCCCGGCTCCTGAATCAAGAGCACCACCACGAACCAGGTGTTACGACCGCCACCAGGGCTCCCGGACCACGAGGTCGTCGACCTTCTCGCACCCCTGTGCGTTGGCGACCTCGGCGCGGTCCAGATCCCACCCGACGATCCCGTTGCCCAGGCGCGTCAGCTCGATGAGCGTGTTCGACTGCTGAGTCGTCCCGAACTGGACCTCGCACTTCACCAGTGAAGACCAGGACCGGCCGTCCAGCGCCACCGTGAACGCCGCGACCGGCAGCACCACGACGGCCAGCAGTGTCGCGGCGGTGCGTTCGGCCGAGATGAGCCGGTGCTGCCACGGCGCCAGCGACTCCGAGCGTTCCCGGTGGCCGCGGTGCCCGGTGCGGTACTCGATCACCACGCCCTGCCGCAGCAGCCAGGCCGCGAGCGCGGTGGCCAGGCCCCAGCGCCAGTCGAAGAACACGGTCATCAGCAGGCCGAAGGCCAGCGGGCTGATCAACGACATCGCGGTGGCGATCGCCAGGGTGCGGCGGCCGGCGCCGGGCGGGAGGCCGCCCCGGGCGGCCATCGCCAGGAACGTCATCCGCGAGGTCACCAGCGCCAGCACGAACGCCAGCTCCGCGCTGTTGCGGACCATGCCCATCAGCACGTCGAGCCAGTTCTTCGGCTCCAGCGCGACCAGCACGTCCCAGGCCGCGTCGCCGCCGCCGACGGTCCAGGCCACCTTCAGGATCGGGAACACCAGGACCACGGCCAGCACCACGGTGTGTCCGGGGCCGCCCCGCCTGTCATCGTTCTTCGCCTGCTCGACCACGAGCCACATTTGGCCGGGTCCCGAGGCCCGGCGGCCAATCCGCTGCTCCGAATGATTCTGTCAGGGCATCTGCGCACCTGCGGTTGCGCAACCCGAGTTGCCTATCTAGACTGCACAGGTGACCGAGTTTCGACCCGGCGCCGACGACCTGCACGAAGAGGCGTTGCGCGCAGCTGTGGAGATCTTCGTCGTCGTCGGGCGGCTGCGCCGGCGGCTGACGTCGCTGCCCGGCGACGACGGCCTGACGCCCACGCAGGCCTCCGTGCTGACCCGGCTGAGCAAGGTCGAGTCCGCGACGGTCGGCGAGCTGGCCGGTGCGGAGCAGGTCACGCACCAGGCGACGGTCAAGACCGTGGCCGTGCTCGAGCAGGCCGGCCTGGTCCGGCGCGATCCCGACCCCACCGACGGCCGCCGGCAGCTCATCAGCCTCACCGAGGTCGGGCGGACCCGGGCCCAGGGCGAGCGGCACGCGCGGCAGGAGTGGCTGGCCCGCGCGCTCACCGAGCACGGCACCCCGGAGGAGATCCGCGCCGTGCTGACCGCGGCCGAACTGCTCGGCAAAGTCTCCGACTCGCCCTGAAGTCCTGTGTGCCCCGAAGTCCAGTAGTTCGCAGTCCCCAGTCCCAAGGAAAGGCACTTCCCGTGGCCATCACCACCATTGACCCGAAGACCGCGCTGGTCGTCATCGACCTGCAGGCCGGCATCACCGCCATGCCCGGCGCCCCGGTCCCGACCGCCGACGTCATCAAGAACTCCGTCGAGCTGGCCAACGCCTTCCGCGAGCGCGACCTGCCGGTCGTGCTGGTCAACGTGACCTTCGCCGGCGACGGCTCGGACGCGATGCCCGGCCGCGTCGACCAGGGTATGGCCGGTATGCAGCTCCCCGAGGGCTGGGACCGCGTCATCGCCGACCTCGACGGTCACGAGAGCGACATCCGGGTCACCAAGCGCAACTGGTCGGCGTTCTACGGCACCAACCTCGACCTGCACCTGCGCCGCCGCGGCGTGACCCAGATCGTTCTGACCGGCATCGCGACCAGCATCGGCGTGGAGTCCACGGCGCGCTACGCGCACGAGCACGGCTACCACGTCACCGTCGCCACCGACGCGGTCACCGACTCCAACGCCGACGCGCACCAGAACAGCGTCGAGCGCATCTTCCCGCGGCTGGCCGAGAACGGGACCACCGCGGAGATCCTCGCCGTGCTGCCCGCCGCCGGCTGAGACCCGGCCGGCCCCCGCGCTCCTGCGTGCGCTCGACCCCCGTCACCTCGCAGAATGGAAGGTGACGGGGACGGCGAAGTGAGGCGTCTGGAGGCGGCGATGAGCGGCAGGATCAAACACCCGGTCTTTGCCCGCGTCTACGCGAAGTGTGCCGGGCCCTCGTTGGAGAAGGCCGGGATCGGCGTGCACCGGGACCGGCTGCTGGCCGGCCTGAGCGGCGACGTCATCGAGATCGGCGCGGGCAACGGCCTCAACTTCACGCACTACCCGCCCGAGGTGAAGCGCGTGGTCGCGGTGGAACCGGAGCCGGACCTGCGCGCCCTGGCCGAGCAGGCGGCCCGGTCGGAGTCCGTGCCGGTGCCGGTGGAGGTCGTCGAGGGCCGCGCCGAGGTGCTGCCGTTCCCCGACGGCTCTTTCGACGCGGCGGTGGCCTGCCTGGTGCTGTGCTCGGTCGCGGACCAGGGCGTCGCGCTGCGCGAGATCGACAGGGTCCTGCGACCCGGCGGCACGCTGCGCTTCTTCGAGCACATCCGGTCCGAGAGCGCCGGGATGCGCGGCGTGCAGCGCGCCCTGGACGCGACGATCTGGCCGCTGGTCGCCGGCGGCTGCCACACCGCGCGCGACACCGGGGCGGCGATCGTCGCCGCCGGGTTCATGGTCACCGAGCTCGACTGCTTCGAGTTCCCCGAGACCCGGATCCCGACGCCGTCCCGGACGCACGTGCTCGGGACGGCGATCTCCCCGCACTAGCCGGTGGGGAAACGCTCACCCGACCGCGGCCAACACTTCCTCAGGGGCCTCATTCCGCGTCGGCCGCTGCCGGGTGAAGAGCGTGACCGCCACCGAGGCGGCCGTCAGCACGACGCCGAACCACACCGCGCTGGAGACCCCCGACTGGTCGGCGAACAGGCCGCCGGCCAGTGCGCCGAGGGCGATCGAGAGGTTGTATCCCAGGGTGTTGATGGACATCGCGGCCTCGAAGCGGTCTGGCGCGCTCGCCAGCATCAGGTTGATCTGGCACAGGTTCGCCGCGCCGAGCGCCAGCCCCCACACCGCGACGGCGAGCAGCGCGCCGGTGCGCGAGTGGCCGAGGGCCAGCAGGAGCAGCAGCGACAGGACGAGCGCCGCGCGCGCCGTCAGGTAGGTGGCCTTCAGGTTCTTCTTGACCAGGTACTCGGCGCCGAAGTTCCCGATCGCGCCCCCGACGCCGAAGACCATCAGCAGGCCGGTGATGAAGGCGGACGAGGCGTGCGCGTTCTTCTCCATGAACGGCCGGACGAAAGTGTAGGCGCTGTAGTGGCCGAGCACGTACAGCACCACGGTGACCATGACCTGCCGCAGCCGGATGTTGACCCGCGGCAGGTCGAGGACTTCGCGGACGGACACGGCGTGGTCCGACGGCAGCGACGGGATCGTGACCGCCACCGCCAGGAACACCAGGGCACTGAGACCGCTCCAGATCAGGAACGTGGTCCGCCAGCTGCTGATGCCGGCCAGGAACGTGCCGAGCGGGATGCCGACGACGGTCGCGATGCTGATGCCGGACAAGGCGATCGACGCCGCGCGGTTCGCGTGCCGCGCCGGCACCAGCCGGATCGCCATGCTGACGCCGATGGCCCAGAACGCGCCGTTGGCGAAGCCCATGACCAGCCGGACCGCCATCACCAGCGCGAAGTTCGGCGCGGCGGCGGTGACCAGGTTGCCGACGGCCAGGATCGCGAGCAGCGCGGTGAGCAGCAGGCGGCGGTTGACGTGCCGGGTCCAGGCGACGATGAAGGGCACGCCGAGGCCCGAGGAGACGCCGTAGAGAGTGACCATGAGTCCTGCGATACCGAGTGCCACGTGCAGGCTGGAGCTCATCGGGGTGAGCAGGCCGACGGGCATCATCTCGGTGGTGACGAAGGTGAACAGGCTGGCGGTGATGGCCGCGACGCCGAGCCAGGAGCGCAATGGCGAATAGGGATGTGAGCCTTGGAGATAGTGCGGATCTGCTGTGGACATGTCATCCATCAGAGCCCCGCGGCGATCGATGAGTCCAACACATGTTTTTCACCGCATCGATCGTGATTCACGATGGATGCATGGAGCTTCAGCAGATGCGGTACGTCGTCGCCGTCGCCGAGACCAACAGCTTCACACGCGCAGCCGAGCGGTGTCTGGTCGTGCAGTCCGCGCTGAGCCACCAGATCGCGCGGCTGGAGCGGGAGTTGGGGGCGCGACTGTTCGAGCGCACCAGCCGCCGGGTGAGCCTGACGCCGGCCGGCGCGGCGTTCCTCCCGGCGGCGCGGCAGTGCCTGGAGGCCGCCGACCGCGCCGCGGCCGAGGTGGCGGCGGCCGTCGGGGAGGTGCGGGGGCGGCTCGCCGTCGGCCTGATCCCGACGGTCACCGCCGTCGACATCCCCGGTGCCCTGCGCGATTTCCACGAGCGGTATCCGCAGGTGCGGATCACCTTGCGCGTGGGGGCGAGCGACGACCTCATCGAGCAGGTGCGCGACGGCTGCCTGGACGTGGCGTTCCTCGGCTTGCCGGTGAGCGCGGAGCCGCAGGGCGTCGCAGTGCACGAGCTGGCCCGCGACGAGCTGGTGGCCGTGGCGGCACCCGACCACCCGCTGGCCTCCGAGGCATCGGTGACCTTGCGGCGGCTGGCGGCCGAGCCGTTCGTGGACCTGCCGCCCGGGACCGCGGGGCGGCTCCAGTCGGACGAGGCGTTCGAGGCCGCGGGGCTGGTGCGGGACGTCGCCTACGAGGTGACGACCGCCGACTACACGGCCCGGCTGGTCGCGCCCGGGCTGGGCGTCGCGCTGCTGCCGAGGGTGTGGGCGCCGACGCTCCCGGGCGTGACGGTCATCCCGGTCGTCGACGCGCCGCAGCGGGTGGAGTGCGCGATCTGGGGGCGGGGGACGCGGACGCCCGCCGCCACCGCGTTTCTGGAGATCCTGGGGATCCCATTTCAGTAGCCTGACAACCTCTCAAGGGCTAGCCACCTGATTCCCGTTGCCCAGCAAGCGATCCAGGCCCGAGAGGACGCGGTCGCGGGCCTCGGGTTCGAGGCGGTAGTAGACGTAGTAGCTGTGGCGCTCCGGGGCGATCCAGCCGGACTTGTGCAGCACCTGGAGGTGCTTGGACACGGCCGCCTCGGTGAGGCCGATCAGGCCGGCCAGCTCGCGGGTCGAGCGGGGGCGGCGGGCCAGGAGTTCGAGGATCTGCAGGCGGGTCGCGTCGCCGGCGGCGCGCAGCAGGCCCAGCAGGTCCTCGGCGGGGACCGGTGCGCGGCCTTGGCGGGCCATGCCGGCCAGGGCGTAGGAGAGGACGACGGTCGTGGTCTCGCCGTGGTCTCGGTCGCGGTCGCGGTGCACGGCGACGGCGAGTTCGGGCCACATGAAGTGCGACGGTGCGAGGAGCACGCGGTCGTTGGCGGCGAGGGTGATGTCGAGCGGATCCGCGGTGCCGCGAACGCCCGGCGGGCGGATGGTGACGCTGCCGTCGGCTGCTGCGGTGATGTGGTCGCGCGGGCCGGTGCGGTCGCCGGCGGGACCGGAATCGGCTGCGGCGCTGCGGTCGCGGATGCCCATGCTGTCGGCTGCGGTGATGTGGTCGGACAGGTCGGCCAGCATCGCCGCCGGTCCGAGCCGCGACAGGGTCTGGAAGCGGCGCGCGATCTCGTCGTGCAGATGTGCTTCCAGACTCGGCCAGTCGGCAGCGAGGCACGCATCCCAATAGGCGCCGAGGAAATCGGCGAATTGCTCGCGCACTCCTTCCGGATCCGCGATCAGCTCCCTGAGAACAGCCGCCGACGCGGCATGCGCACCTTCGACCTGACGCAGTGCACGTTCCCGCGCCTCCTCATCGCCGCAGAACCGCTCCCACGGCACCCGAGGTGCCCGGCCGCGGTGCGCGAGCGCGGCGTGCGCCATCGGCTCGGCGAAGTCCTCGACCGGCGCCTTGCGGAGCTGGTCGAGGTCGTCCGGCCAGGTGTTCACCTCGCCCGGCGGCCAGATCCCGGGCAGCAGCAGCGGGCGTTCGGCGAACCAGAAGCGGTAGGCGTCCAGGTCGTGCTTCAGGCGCGCGTCGAGCCGCGTGCGCATCTCCAGGACCCACGAGATGTGCAGCGGGTGACGCTTCACCGCCGCCAGTACGTGCAGGCTGCGCAGCGCCTCGGATCCCGGTGAGCTGCCGAACTCGAAACGGTCGGCGTCCTGCTGCCCCAAGACCAGCCGCACGCTCATCGCGGCCTCCCTCCTGGCGGACCGATCAACTCTGCGGTTGATCGGTCGATCGGGTCTGATGCGCGCTTTTACGGTCGGCATCAGTATCCGCAAGAAGGGAACCGCTGTGACTTTGAATCGTCGATCGTTCTTGGGTGGGGCGCTGACCGCGTCGTCCGCCATCGTTGTTGCCGGGTGCAGAACAAGCTCGGGAAAGCCTGCCAGCGTCTGGCCGTCGTTCAGTGACGCCCTGCGCCAGCAATCAATTGCCGGCACGTTCTCCGGCGCGGTCCGCGTCGAGCAGAACGGACAGGTGCTCCTCGACGCCGCCTTCGGCATGGCCGACCGCACCCGACACATCGCCAATACTCCGACCACGAAGTTCTGCGCCGCCTCCATGGGCAAGATGTTCACGGCCGTGGCGATCGGCCAACTGGTGAGTGCACACAAAGTCGCCTTCGACGACACCGTCGGCAAGCACCTGCCGGGCTTCCCGTCGGCGATCGCCGATCACGTGACCGTGGCGCAGTTGCTGACCCACACCTCCGGCATGGGAGACGTCTTCCAACACACCGGCCCCACGCCGCCGCCCGACACCCTGACCGGCCAGATCGCGCAGATCGCGACAACCCCGCTGCTGTTCGCGCCCGGCAGCAGTTCCGCTTACAGCAACTCGGGATTCGTCGTCCTCGGCGCGATCGTCCAGCAGGCATCCGGCACCGCCTACCCGAGCTACATCCACGACCACGTCTTCGCCCCGGCGGGCATGTCCGCCACCGACATCCGCGTCTACCGTCCCGCCGACGTCCCCGGCATGGCCCACGGCTACGAACTCGACGACGCCTCCGGCCGCCCCGACCAGGGCCCGCCTCCCGGCCCCGGCCAGAACCCGGTCCCGGCCGGCGACACGTTCCGCGACAACGCCGGCGAGGTGCAGATCGGCAACCCCTCCGGCGGCGCGATCTCCACCACCGGCGACCTCGCACGCTTCGCCCGAGCTCTGATCACCCACCAGTTGCTCGACCCCGCCATGACCGCGACGCTCACCACCGGCAAGGTCACCGTGCACCGTCCCGGCGGCCCCGCGCAGGACTCCTACGCCTACGGCTTCGAAGACGTGCGCATCAACGGCGTCCGCGTCATCGGCCACAACGGCGGCACCCCCGGGTACGAAGGCCAGCTCGACATCTACCCCGACACCGGTACGGCCGTCGCGATCATGTGCAACCAGGACCGCGCCCTGGTGCCCGCGATCCAGCGCACGGAGGCGATGTTGACCGGCTCGGCGGGCGCCCCGACCGGCTGAGGTGACAAATCTCTGATCCCCAACCCCTCACCACGGAGCCGCGCCATGCCTCAGGATGGGAGTCGTGAGCGGGAACTACGATCGCCTGGCCAAGATGATCGTCAAGGCACGGGAGGCGAGGGGCTGGAGCCAGTCCGACCTCGCCAGTCTGGCGTACGTGACGGAAGTGGTGATCGCGCGGGTCGAGGCCGGCAATCCCCCCAACGCGGTGGCCCTGAAAGCCGTCGAGCAGGCTCTCGGCTGGCTGCCCGGCATCTTCGACCTGGTCCTCGGCGAGGACGCGTCGTCCGAGGACGGTGTCGTCCTCGCCGCCGAAGGCGACGACGAGGACGACGGGTCGGCGGAGCTGCGCGAGCTCACCGTGGACAGCACCATCGACTGGGCCTGACGACCTTTGGAGAAGGGCCTCAGGAGAACAACTCGTCGAGCACGAACTCGTCACGTCGACCGTCGCTCCAAGCCGCGACGAGACATTCACCGGTCACCGCGACCGTGACCGGCACCAATCCGTTCTTGGAACGCCCGAGGCGGTGCGCCGAGACGTACACCGTCGGCAGGCCCGGCACCGGCGCGGCCGTGAGGTAAGGCGCGGCGCTGAACTCGCCGAAAGCGTTGCCGCCCCGATACCTGGCGACACCCGAGCCGGTCCAGCCGTGCAGGGGCACGAGGTCCACGGTCACATCACCGCCGTGCACCGAAATCCCATCGCCGGTGTCCGTGATCCCTTCATCGGCATGGGGCTGGCGCGCACCAGCGACCGCGAACGAGCCCTCGCGCACCGTCCACCCCGCCGGCGCCGTGATCAGATGCGCGCGCAACTCATACCCCTGATGCAGGACCGACAGGCTGACCACGCGCGCCCCCGGCACGTCGACCCCGCCCATCCGCGGCCGGAACCACGACGCGGCCCAGCCCTCGCCGGTGGCCGTCCCGCGCAGCCCTTCGCGCCGCGCCGCGCGCCCCCACTCGTCGACCAGCGTCGCCGTCCCGTCGACCCCGTCGGCGAACGCGTCGCCGACGCCGGGCGCGGTGTGCGTGGAGTAGCCGAGCGCGGCGTAGTGCGGATCGCCCCTGCCGGTGTCGGGATCGACGACGTGGTCGCTCGCGTGGTTCGCGATCTGCACCACTCCGTCGCCGGAGCGGATCACCCAGCCGACCTCCCGCAGTGTCCTGACACAGTCGGCGCGCTCCGACGGCTGGGGCTGCTCCGCCTCGGTCCACAGCGGATGATCGGCCGGCGCGGCCAGCCCCAGAAACCCCATCCCCGCGAAGTACGGAGAGCCGGGCCCGCTGTAGACCTGGCACATCGGCAGGAACTCCGCGGCGCTCCAGCCGAGCGACGGCGCTCCGTCGACCCCGACTCCCAAGTCCGCCGTGAATCGCCGCAGCACGCCGCTGGCCAGCCGCCGCGTGGCGCCCGCCGCCTCATTGCCCACGCCGGCCAGCGCTGCGGTCCACAGTCCGCCGAGCACGGCTTGCCGATACGTCAGCGAACGCCCCTGGTGCAACGGCGAACCGTCGGCGGCGAACAGCAGCGAGTAGGAGTCGGCGAACTCGCCCAGCCGCCCCAGATACCGTTCCCGGCGCTCGGCGGGCTGATCAGAGAGCTGATACCACTGCCACAGGAAGGGATGGATCACCCATGAGTTGTAGTGGTCCACCCGGTTCCCGTGCCGGGTCGCGGGGCTGATCGGGCCGTCGTTGTACCAGCCGTCGCCGAGGTACCAGGACTCGAACAGGTCCACGTCCTCCTGCGCGTGGCCGCCCGGGACGTCGTATCCCGCCGAGACCAGGAACGCCTCGATGACCGCCGTGAACAGCAGCCAGTTGTTGTCCGATCCGTGTTTCACGGCGTGGTGCGTGAGCCATTCGGCGGTCTGGTCGCGCAGCTTGTCGTCCAGCTGGTCCCAGAACCGCGTGCGGCTGATCGCGAGCCCGAAGGCCAGGTTCGCGGCCTCGACGATGGGCTGCGGGGTGCCGTTCCACTGCTTGATCTCGTCCACGCCGATGGCCCTGCCCCAGCGGTCGGGGCCGTCCGGGGCCATCGCCGCGGCCAGGCCGCGGGCGTAGAAGTCGGCGTGGCGGTACGGATCGGCCTCCCGGCCGGCCAGCAGCGGCGCCGCTATCAGGAAGCTGCGAGCGAAGCCCTCGATGCCGTCGCTGCGGATCCCGGCCGCCGATGGTCTGCCGGGCGGCGTGATCAGACCGCCGGCGGCGGAGGCGTGGCGGCGGGCGGTCAGCAGCCAGTGGTCGGCCACCGTTTCCCAGTGCGCGCGGGTCCAGCCGGTGTAAGGGGACTGACCGCGGTCTTCGGAAGGCAGTCGCAGGTCTTTCATGAGTGCGGTGGTCCTCAGGGCGTGCGGCGCAGCCGCGGCGTGAAGGTGGAGTGGAAGATCGTCGACGCGGCGCCGACCGCGACCGCCTCGCTGCTGTTCACCGAGCGCTCGACCCGGATCCGGCGCAGCCGCCGGGCGGTGGGGTAGGCGTTCACCGCGTGCTCGATCTCGGTGAGCCAGACGTCGGCCACCTCGCCGGTGAAGAACGGGCCGCCGACCACCACGAGGCCGACGTCCAGCAGGTCGATCACGGACAGCACGCCGCGGCTGACGGCCTTCGCCGCCTCCTGCACGGTCAGCTTCGCGCGCTGCCGGCCGATCTGGCGCGAGGCCTGGTCCGCCGGGGCGTAGCTGCCCGGGTTGCACTCGGGCAGGATCTCCGGCCGTCCGGACTCGTCGAACCGGCCGAGCGTGACCGCGCACAGCTGGCCGAACTCGCCGGCGTTCGCGGTCAGGCCGCGGTAGAGGTCGCCGTTGAGGAACAGCCCGGTGCCGACGCCGGTCCCCAGGTACAGGTAGACGAAGTCGCAGGCGCGGCTGTCGCGGCCGATCCAGCGTTCGCCGACGGCCGCCGCCGAGCAGTCCTTCTCGATGACGATCCGGCAGGAGAAGCGGCGCTCCAGCAAGGTGCGCAGCGGCACGTCGCGCAGCACCGACATCAGCGGCGGGTCGAGCACCGTGCCGGAGACGGTGTCCACCGGGCCCGGGGTGGCCACCCCGATGCCGAGGAAGCCCTCCTCCCAGCGGCCGTGCCCGGCCTGGTCGAGCACGGTCTCGCCGAGATCGGCGATCTGGTTCACGACCGCGCCGGGGCGCGGGTCGGAGGTGATCGGCTCGGCGCGCCGGGCCACGACCCGGCCCGAGAGGTCGACCAGCACGGCGGTCAGCACGTGCGGGTCGATGTGGATGCCGAGCGCGTGCGCGGCGCCGTCGCGCAGGCGGACCGGGCTGCTCGGCTTGCCGACGGCGGAGTGGCGCTGCCGTTCCTCGACGAGCAGGCCGCGCTGGATCAGCGAGCGCGCGATGCGCGACACGGACTGCTGGGTGAGCCGGGTCCGGTCGGCGATCTCGCCGCGGGTGATCCGGCCGGCCAGCCGCACCGTCTCGATCACCACGCATTCGTTGAACGAGCCGAGGTCGATCTGGTTGGCCCCGCCGCCGGTCGCCGGGCCGGAATGGCCCGACGCGGACAGGGGGAGCGTCGGCGGCGCGGCCGACGGTGCCGGGAGCGGTTCGCGGATCCAGCGGACCCGGGCCGGCTCGGCGCTGTCGACGTAGCGCGACAGGACCGAGGCCACGTCGAGCAGCACGCGTGTGGAGGACTCCGGGTGCCGGGCCGCGTCCAGGGCCAGCACGGCCCGGGTGAAGGAGAGCCCGGTGGTGCGCTCCGGCGGCTGGTGGACGGTGATGCCCAGATGGGAGCAGCGCTCGGCGATCTGGGTCTGTAACGGCCGCACGGTGTTCGGTACGGCGCGCAGGACGACCGCGTGCAGTTCCGGCAGCGGATGCGTGCGGCGCACCGCGTCCAGGAAGGTGCCGACGCGGTCGGCGTCCGGAGCCGATCCTGCTGGACCTCCGGACCCTCCTGGTAACCCTGGTCCCGTTGGTCCGCCAGGTCCGCCAGGTCCGCTTGGACCGCTTGGCCCGCCTGCGCCGGCCCGCGCCGCTTCGGCCTCGGCGGCGGCCGTCGCCTCGGCCAGCGCGTTCCCGACCGCCGCCAACGCGTAGGGATCGACGGCCGGTTCGGACGAAGCCGGCGGCACCGAGGCGACCGAGCGGCCGGCCAGCACCAGCACCGTGCATCCGGCGTCGAGGTGCAGGCCGACCGGCCACAGGTCGCTCGGTTCCAGCGCCGGCGTCACCGGGATCTGCGGGACGGTGAGCCGGCTGCCGCTCAGGTTCCAGCGGTGCCGGGTCTCGGCGACCACGGTGTGCGAGCAGCCCAGGCGCCGGGCCACCATCCGCGAGGTGCGGGCGTCCGGGGTGGAGGTGAGGATGCTGGCCACGATCTCGCCCTCGTCGACCGCCGAGGGGCGGCCGGTGCGGGCCCGGTCCACCAGGCCCTCGATGCCCTCGACGGCGTACCGCTTGCGCCAGGTGCTCACCGTCTGCCGGGAGACGCCGAGCCGCCGGGCGATGTCGGCGTTGCGCAGCCCCTCGGCCGCCAGCAGCACGATCGAAGCGCGCAACGCCTGCTGGCCGTCGCCGTCGGCCCACCGGCGCAGCACCGAGTGCCCGTCGGCACCCGGCGCCGCGCCGGCAGAGGGCTCCTCACCCATTCGACGAACCGGGGGTCAGGCGCAGCGTGAGGATCTGGAAGGGACGCAGGGTCAGGCCGAGGCCGCCGTCCTCGACAGTCGCCGGGTCGGTCGGCCGCTCCAGCAGGTCGGTGACCGAGGCGGCGGACACGGGGAACCCGGCGGCCAGCCGTGCGGTGGCCCGGCCGCCCCGGGACTCGTAGAGGCGGACCACGACGTCGCCGGAGTGGTCGTCGGCGAGCTTGACGGCTTCCACGACCACGTCGGGGTTGTCGACGGTGACCAGGGGGCGCGCGCTGTTTCCGGCCGCCGGAACCGCGCGCAGCGGCAGGTTGAGAGCGTGCGCCTCGGCCAGCGCCGCGCGCGTGTCGGCGCCGGGCACGACGGCGTAGGAGAACCGGTGCTGCCCGAGATCGGCCTTCGGATCCGGGGAGTTCGGCGCACGCAGCAGGGTCAGCCGCACTGTCGTGGTGCTTCCCCCTTCCGGCCGGGTCAGACGCGAAGCATCGTAGCCGTAGGTCGAGTCCGTGATCAGCGCCGTGCCCCAACCGTGTTCTCCGACGTGGATCCAGCGGTGCGCGTACACCTCGAACCGCGCCGCGTCCCACGAGGTGTTCTCGTGCGTCGGCCGGCTGACGTGGCCGAACTGGATCTCGGCGGCGGTGTGCTCGGCGTGCACGTCCAGCTGCCACGCGGACTTGAGCACCGCGTCCCGCTCGCGCCAGTCGATGTCGGTGACGACGTCGAGGCGGCGCGAACCGGCCGCGAGCCGGAGGTCCTGCACGATGCGCGACGCGCCGAACGACCGCTCCACGCGCACGGTCGCCACCAGCGGGCCGTCATCCACCAGGGTGACCACGGCCCCTTCGGTGAGGTCGGTCCGGACGTTGCGGTAGTGCTGCTCCAGGTTCCACGCCGGCCACAGGTTCGGCTGGTCGCGGTGCAGCTGGAGCAGGTTGCCGGCGCCGCCGGGGGCGATGGCGTCGCGGCCCAGGGCGAGGTCGCGGACCGAGCGGAGCAGGCCGTCGGAGTCGACGCGCACCTCGATGATCCCGTTGGCCAGCACGAAACCGCCGTCGGAGGCGGTCGCCACCACCGGCTCGCCGAGCTCGGGCAGCAGAGCGCCGAGGCCGAGCGCCGGAACCTCGGCCAGCGCCGCGATCCTGCCATCAGCCAGGACCTGCGCAACCGTGTCGCCTGCCGGCTCCGACGCCAGAAAGACCACCTCGCGCCGGTCATGCGCCGCAGCATTGAGCACACTCGCGCCAGAGCGGGCCTCGCCGCCTGCGCCGACCGCCGCCGCAGCCGGGTCCGAGCCGGCACCATTGCTCGCGCCTGCCGCGATTTCGCCCACGCCGCCGACCTGCTGGCTTGTGTTCCCGGCCAGCGCCCCGGCGGCCTGCGCGATCACCGCTTCCAGCCGCGCGTGGATCTTCCCGTACACCGCCTCGGCCTCGCGGTGCACCCAGGCGATCGACGTGCCGGGCAGGATGTCATGGAACTGATGCAGCAGCACCTGCTGCCACAGATCGTCCAGCTCCTCGTGCGGATAAGCCGCCCCGGCCCGCACCGAGGCCGTCGCCGACCACAGCTCGGCCTCCCGCAGCAGCGCCTCCGAGCGCCGGTTGCCGCGCTTGGTGCGGGCCTGGCTGGTGTACACGCCGCGGTGGTACTCCAGGTACAGCTCGCCGCGCCAGACCGGCAGGTTCTGGTACTCCGCGCGGGCTTCCTGGAAGAACTCCGAAGGGTTCTGCACCTCGACGCGCGGCGATCCTTCCAGGTCGCGCAGCCGGCGGGCGCGCTCCAGCATCTCGCGGGTGGGGCCGCCGCCGCCGTCGCCGTGGCCGAAGGGGGCCAGGGACACCGTGGCGCCGCCCTTGTCCCGGAAGTTGGACTCCGCGTGCGCCAGCTGCTTGCCGGTGAACTCGGCGTTGTAGCTGTCGATCGGCGGGAAGTGGGTCAGGATCCTGGTTCCGTCGATGCCCTCCCACGCGAAGGTGTGGTGCGGCAGCTCGTTGGTCTCGCTCCAGTGCAGCTTCTGCGACAGGAACCACTCCGCGCCGGCCAGGCGGGCCAGTTGTGGGTAGGCGGCGGTGTAGCCGAAGGAGTCCGGCAGCCAGACGCCGTCCTGCTCGATGCCGAACTCCTCGGCGAAGAACCTGCGTCCGTAGACCAGCTGGCGGGCCAGCGCCTCGCCGCCGGGCAGGTTGCCGTCGGCCTCCACCCACATGCCGCCGACCGGGACGAAGGTGCCCTCGCCGACGGCCTTGCGCATGCGCTCGAACAGCTCGGGACGGGAGTTCTTGACCCATGCGTACTGCTGCGCCGAGGAGCAGGCGAAGATCAGCTCGGGGTACTCCTCGGCGAGCGACAGCACGTTGCTGAAGGTGCGGACGCACTTGCGCATCGTCTCGCGCTGCGGCCACAGCCACGCCGAGTCGATGTGCGCGTGCCCGACGCCGCTGATCCGGTGCGCCGAGGCGTGCGCGGGCCGGGACAGCACCTCGGTGAGCTCGGCGCGCGCCGCGCCGGCGGTGCCGGCCACGTCGGCCGGGTCGGTGGCGTCGGCGGCGCGGGCGAGGGCCCGCATGATCTCGTGCCGGCGCGGGCCCTCCAGCGGCAGCTCGCGCATCAGCTGGTCCAGCACCTCCACGTCGTGGATCAGGTGCCAGACCTCGTCGTCGCGGACCGCGAGATCCGCCGAGACCAGCCGGTAGAGCGGGGCGTCGCCGGCGGTGGCGCGGTCGCCGAAGTGGGTGTGGCGGCCGTGCGCGCTCTCGATGCCGGGGTTGGCGGCGGCCTCCACGAGGAAGTCCACCGCCGCGCCGGCTTCGGCGCGCGCGCTGACCAGCACGTCGCGGTTCATCGGGTGCAGGCCGTGCACGGCCTGGCCGTCCAGCGTGTGCACCAGGCCCTCGGCCTGGCCGCCGGGCCCGCGGTTCGGGTCGAATCCGAGGTCGAACACGGCCTCCACGCGCCGTCCGGCCCACTCGGCCGGGACGGTGCCGGAGAATCGGAACCAGGTGGTGGACCAGGGACCGCCCCACGTCTGGCCGATCTCGAACGGCCGATACCGGCCTTCCGGGACGGCGAGCGCCTCGGCCACCGGCACGGGTTCGCCGGGGACGTGCCAGGCGCTGACGGTCAGCGCGGTGCGCTCGGGGTGGAGAGCGGGATGGAGAACGTGGCTGAGATACCGCGTGATGCGGTCTTCCACCAGTTTGCGGTCGTCGTGCACGGTGGGGCGGTCCCTTCGAAACGGTGGTGCGGAAGTGCGTCAGCTGCGCCGGCGTCAGCCGGCGGTGGACAGGGCTGCGTTGCTGGTACTCAGCGTCACGCTGCTGACATACAGCGGCTTGGTCGGGTCCGTGACCGCCAGGCGGAGGTCGGCGGAGAGGTTCTGCAGTTCGTTGAACTGCACATCGGTGAGCGTCACGGTCGCGGTCTGCCAGCTGCCGGTGCCGCTTCCGGCCACGGTCGGCCCGCCGAAGTACGGGGCCGTGGTCGAGTCGTACTGCACCTGGAAGCCCTGGCCGGCGACCGACCAGTAGGTGACGTTCGCGGTCACCGTGGAGGCCTTGGCGACCTGGCTGGACGGGTCCAGCTGGAGGTACACGTTGGCCGGCGTGACGCCGCTCTGCGCGGAAGTCCAGGTCTCATAAGCGGTCTGGCCGCCCTGCGTCACCTGGATGAGGTTGCCGTCGGCACCCTGGCCGGTCGCGCCGACGGACATGTAGATCAGGCCCCCGCCGCTCTGTCCGGCGGTGCCGGTGACGGACGTCGCGCCGCTGCTGTTCCCGGGACACGAGGCCGGGACCGGGGTGCCGGCCGGAGCCGCGCCCGGCAGCACCGACCACTGGTCGAGCTGCGCCGACTTCATCGTGACCGGCACGCAGACGCTGCCGTCCGCGAGCAGCTTCTGCGCCGGTGCCTGGCCGGTCAGCGCGTCCACCACGTGGTAGGTGCCGCGGACCAGGTTCAGGCCGTCGGGATGCAGCGTGACCGAACCGGTGTAGCCGTAGTTCGAGTTCACCTCGCCGAGCGTGACCATGGAGCTGCGGTGGTTCGCCGCGGTGGCGGGCACGACCTGGAGCGCGTGCTGGCTGGTCAGGTCGGCGTAGGCCGGGGCGTAGGAGGCGAGCTGGGATCCGTTGCTCAGCACCGTTCCGCCGGCCTGCTGGTAGGCGGCGATGTTGGCGTCGGAGCCGTTCATCGGCAGCACCGCGCGGTAGTGCGACAGGCTGTCGGCGTGGTTCGCGATCTCCTCGCTGGTGACCACGGAGAACCCGGCCTGGTAGCCGGCCCACAGCGCGCCGATGCTGTTCTCGACGTTGTTCAGGCTGCCGCCGCTGTCGTTGCCGCGCGCCGTCGAGTAGTCGATGTAGACCGCGACCGGCTGGGTCGGGTACGAGCCGGAGATCTTCTGGAGGACCGGCAGCCAGGAGGTGTAGATCGGGTATCCGATGACGTCCTTGTCGGTGCCGTCGTGGATGAAGAAGTCCTCGCCGCCGCCGGTCGGCAGCGTCATGGGGTACATGGACAGCCAGTTCACGGCCTCGGCCGGGATCTGGTCGTCGGTGCCGAACACGGTCCACTCCTGCGCGACGGGCACGTGGTAGGCGCGGCCCAGGCTGCCGAAGAGCAGACTCAGGCCGGCGGAGTTGGCAGCGTCCTCGACGACCGTGGCGTGGTACTTCCGCGCCAGGTTGAAGAAGATGTCCGGCAGGTTGCCGAGCTGCGGGGCGTTGGATATGTGCCCGCCGAAGTAGTAGAACAGCGGACCGTTGCTGACCCTGCGGACCGCGGCGGTGAGCCGGTCGTACGTGTCCTGCACGCTCCACTGGCGGAAGGCTTGGTAGACGCCGTCCAGCGCGGCGCCCGGTAGTGCGGCCGGCACCTGGTCGAACGAGGTGTACGTGGTGTTGTACTTCGCGTTGAAGGCGGCGACGGTCTGGTAGGTGGCCGGCAGCCAGCTGCTGTGGAAGTACGCGATGTCGGCCGGGGCCCAGCCGCCTTCGCCGGGGCTGTCCAGCCACTGCGCGTCGAGGTGGCCGTAGTCCATGAACGAGCCGCCGTACGCCGGGTTGTGCGTGATGTGCGCGACGGTGGCGGTGACGTAGGCGAAGTAGTCGTCCTGTTCCGTCCGGTCCCACCAGGCCAGCGCCACGCCGGTGGCGCCGGTGCTGGTCACCTCGTGGTCGGTCTCGAAGGTCGCGGGGCTGCCGCGCCAGCCGGACTGCCAGAAGATCGGCACCAGCTTCACCCCGGCCGCCTTGGCGTTGGCCAGCTCGGTGTCCAGTTCGGAGAAGTCGAAGGTGCCGCGCGACGGTTCCAGCTGCGACCACGGCATGTTGAGCTCGGCGCGGTCGATCCCCTTGGCCTTGACGGCCGCGAAGTCCGCCGTCGACCAGGGCGTGCCGTTGTTGTCGAACTGGAACTGCGAGGCCCAGTAATCGGAGACGGGACCGGCGTGCGCTTTCGTTGCGGGGGCGGGGTCGGCCGTCGCGTACTGGGCGACGAACACGCTGGCGGCGAGGCCGCAAATCAGTGGAATCACTCCACGTCGAACCGAGCGCAGCATCAGTTCCCCCTTCAGGGGTGGGCAGATGGCGGGTGGTTTGTTTCCTCCAGGACGTACACCGTCGGCGACGTGAGGAGTATGTAACTCCAAGAGTGTTAGTGCGACAAGGCTTCTCATCGACGGGCCGTACTGAAGCGCTCTGATCTGCGTCTATGCCACTTGAAGATCATCGCTTTTACGCTTTTTGGTGTCAGAGAAGTCTTTTCACCCCGCCAAGCCTTGACCCCGCCGCCGCTGCGAACTGATACTTCGTGGCACCTCCAGGACTTCGGACACCGCTGTGAAAAGCGGTGTCCTGCCGTCGGCCGTGACCTCCCAACTCTTCTTCGAGGAGCCGTCATGGCCAGATCAACATCTTTGTTTTCGACCCGGCGTCGCCGCGCCCTCGCGGCGGTCGCCGTCGTGCCGTTGGCCGCGGGCCTGGCCGCCTGTGGCAGCAGTAGCGGCAGTAGCGGTTCCGGTGGGTCGCAGACGCTCACCATCGCGATGTGGACGAACCCGGCCGCCGTCGCCCAGACCCAGAAAGTGGACGCCCAGTTCGAGCAGCAGCACCCCGGCGTCAAGATCAAGCTTCAGACCGCGCCGACCGCCGCGAACGCGTGGCCGACGCTGTGGCAGAGCCTGGTCTCCGCCAAGAGCGTGGACGTGCTGGCCCAGTTCCCGCCGACTCCGGCCTCGTATCCGCCGGCCGCGACCGGCATCATCCCGCAGGGCACTCCCGCGCTGATCCAGTCCGGGCAGTTCGTCGACCTGTCGAACCAGCCGTTCATGAAGCGCTTCGACCCGGCCACGCAGAAGTACGCCATGGGCTACAACAACGGGGTCTACGGCGTGATGACGGCCGAGTACGTCAACAACTCGGGCATGTTCTACAAGAAGGACCTGCTGGCCAAGTACGGCCTGTCGGTTCCGACGACCTACGGCGAGTTCATCAGCGACCTGGACACCCTCAAGTCGAAGGGGATCACGCCGCTGTACGTGGCCGGAAAGGACGGCTACCAGAGCATTCCGTGGTTCGGCATCATCAACCAGCTGCTGATGCAGGACAAGCCGAGCACCGACGCCCCGGCGTTGTGGAACAAGCGCGCGCAGGACTTCTGGAGCGGCGCCCAGAGCTGGACCGACCCGGTCTACGCGGACGCCGCCCAGCGCTACGAGAAGATCCTGTCCTACATGGAGCCCAACGCCGCGGGTGTGCCCGCGCAGTCGGCGCCGGGGGTCTGGGCCGCCAAGGCCAACGACTTCCCGTTCTTCTTCGACGGCTCCTACGACGGCAACACCATCGCCCAGGGCAACCCGAGCCTGAACTTCGGCTTCATGGCGATGCCGGGCGCCGACACCGCGAGCTGGAACCGCGCCGCCCTGGCGCCGGACCTGTCCTGGGTCGTTCCGACCTGGTCCAAGCACCAGACGCTGGCGATGCAGTGGCTCGATCTGTTCACCCAGCCGGACAACTACGCGGCCTGGCTGAAGGCCACCGGATCCATCTCCACCGAGCCGTCGGTGCCGACGCCCGCGCTGCCCTGGACCGACTGGCTGGCCGCGCACGCCTCGGAGGGCTACCCGAACGTCCAGCCGCCCTGGACCTCCACCAAGTTCCCGAAGGTGGCCGGCGACATCGACCGGACCAAGATGCAGCCGTTCGGGTCGCAGACCCCGGCGGACGCGCTCAAGCAGGCCGCTGACGCGTACAAGTCGGCAGCGGGGCACTGACCTGTGAGCACCATCCCCTTCGGTACGAAGCGGACACGGCGGTGGCTGCCCTGGGCCTCCATCGCCGTGCCCACGATCGGCTGGCTGGTCTTCGGGTTGTTCCCGTCGGTGTCGACCGTGTTCTTCTCCTTCACCGAGTACTCCGGCTTCCCGGGCACCCCCCTGCACTTCTGCGGGCTGTGCAACTACAGCAACGCGTTCAACAGCTCCTGGAGTGACTTCTCCGCCTCCGTGACGGTGACGCTGAAATACGTCGCCGGGGTCACGGTCCTGCAGATCGCGATCGGCCTCGGACTGGCCCTGCTGCTGCGCCACCGGCGGCGCGGGTTCGGGCTCTACCGCGCGCTGATCTTCATGCCGCAGATCTTCTCGGTGACCATCGTCGGCGTGCTGTTCTCGCTGGTCTTCGACCCGCAGAACGGGCCGGCCGAGCCGATCCTGCACGGCGCGTTCGGGATCAACACCGCGTTCCTCGGCGACAAGAACTGGGCACTGTCGCTGGTCGTCCTGATCAACGTCTGGATGTTCAGCGGCTACACCATGCTGGTCTACATCGCGGCGCTGCGCCGGATCCCGCCGGAGCTGTACGAGGCCGCCTCGCTGGACGGCGCCGGCCGGTTCCGGACCTTCCGGCACATCACCTGGCCGCTGCTGGCGAACGCCACCACGGTGAACGTGTTCCTGACCGCCATGGGCTGCGTCGGCGAGTACGCCCTCATCAGGGTGCTGACGGACGGCAACTACGGCACCAAGACGCTGGGCATGTACATGTTCGACACGGCGTTCGGGGTGAACCCGTCGCTGGGCTACGGCTCCATGCTGGCCGTGGCGCAGTTCGTCATCACGCTGGTGATCGGCAGTGTGCTGCTGATCTTCCTGCGCCGCCGGGAGGTGACGCTGTGAGCGTCATCGACACCCACGCCGCCGACAGCCGCGCGCGGCGTGCCGTCCGCACCGGCGGGCTGCAGCTGGCCTGCCTGGTCATCTCAGTGGGCTTCTTCGCACTCCCGCTGATCTACCTGGCATTGCAGGCGTTCAAGACCAACAACGAGTTCCTGAACAACCCGACCGGCCTGCCGCACCCGTGGACCACGTCCAACTTCAGCGACGCCTGGAGCGAGGGCGACTTCTCCAACGAGATGGTCAACAGCCTGCTGTACGCGATCATCCCGGACATCATCACCCTGATTCTCGGGGTCTTCCTCGCCTTCCCGATCTCCCGCGGCTGGTTCAAGCACTCCAATGTGCTGTACGGGTTCTTCGTGTTCTCCGGGTTCCTGCCCGCCGGGCTGATCCCGCTGTTCATCGAGGCGCAGAAGATCGGCACGTACAACAGCCGGATCGGCTACCTCATCATGACCTCGCTGACCGGCGCCGGGTTCTTCTTCTTCGTCGGCTACATCAAGACCATCCCGCGCGAGATGGACGAGGCCGCGGCCCTGGACGGCTGCGGGTACATCCGCTACATCTTCACCATGATCATCCCGCAGATGAAGCCGGCGCTGGCCACCTTCGGCATCTTCGGCTTCGTCGCGGGCTGGAACAACCTGATCCTGCCGCTGGTCATGCTCAACGACCAGAGCCTGTGGCCGGTCACCCGCGGCCTGTTCTCGTTCTTCGGCCAGTATTCCTCGCAGTGGCCGCTGGTCGCGGCCGCGACGATCATCGTGGCGCTGCCGATCCTGGTGGTCTTCGTGATCCTGCAGCGGAACCTGGTCGAGGGCGTCGCCGGCGGTGCGGCGGCCGGCAGCGGCGGAGTGGCAGTGGCACAACCTGTGGAGAACAACGAATGACGCACCAGACACATCAGGGTCCGACGACCAAGCGCGCGCTGGTCGTGCGCGGCGGCTGGGACGGCCACGTCCCGGTCCCCGCGAGCGACCGGTACGCGCGGCGGCTCAAGGACGACGGCTACGACGTCACGATCTCCGACACCCTGGACAGCTACCTCGACGAGGACCTGCTCGCCGGCACCGATCTGATCGTGCAGTGCTGGACCATGGGCCAGATCACCGGCGAGCAGACCACCGGCCTGATCCGCGCGGTGCGCGCCGGGACCGGGTTCGCCGGCTGGCACGGCGGGATCATCGACGCCTTCCGGAGCGAGACCCGCTACCAGCTGATGACCGGCGGGCAGTTCGTGCACCACCCGCGCGAGTTCACCACCTACACGGTGCGCGCCACGGCCGGACACGCCGAGCACCCGATCATGGCCGGGATCAGGCCGTTCACCGTCACCACCGAGCAGTACTACCTGCACGTGGACCCGGCGGTCGAGGCCATCGCGGTCACCGACTACGCCGAGGACCCCGACACCCCGGAACTGGCCGGCGTCGTCATGCCGGTCACGTGGACCCGGCAGTGGGGGGCCGGCCGGGTGTTCGTCACCGCGGTCGGACACCGGATGTCCGACCTGGAAGTGCCCGAGGTGGACCAGATGATCAGGAGGGGACTGGCATGGGCGACACGGTGAGCGGGACGACGGCGACCGGCGAGCACGGTTCGGTGCTGCGCATCGGCGTCGTCGGCGTGGGCAACATCAGCGGGCAGTACTTCCAGGCCGCACCGCGGCTGCCGAACCTGCGGATCACCGCGATCGCCGACCTGGACGCGGAACGCGCGGCCAAGGTCGCGGCCGACGTCCCCGGCGCCCGCGCCACCAAACCGGCCGAGCTGTACGCGGCCGAGGACGTCGACCTCGTCCTGAACCTCACCATCCCCGCCGCCCACGCCGAGGTCGCGCAGTCCGCGATCGCCGGCGGCAAGCACGTGTACGGCGAGAAGCCGCTCGCCGCCACCACCGCCGAGGCGCGCGCGGTCCTGGAAGCGGCCGAACGCGCCGGAGTGCGCGTCGGCTGCGCGCCGGACACCGTGCTCGGCACCGGGATCCAGACGGCGCGCGCCGCGCTGGACGCCGGGGACATCGGCGTCCCGGTGGCCGCGACCGCGTTCATGGTCACGCCGGGCCACGAGCGCTGGCATCCGGACCCGGAGTTCTACTACCGCCCCGGCGGCGGTCCGCTGCTGGACATGGGGCCGTACTACCTCACGGCCCTGGTGACGCTGCTCGGCCCGGTGAAGCGCGTGGTGGGGATGAGCTCCACTCCGCGGCCGACACGCACCATCGGCAGCGGGCCGCGGGCCGGCACCGAGTTCGCGGTGGAGGTGCGGACGCACGTCACCGGCGTGCTGGAGCACGCGAACGGCGCGCTGTCGACGCTGGTGATGAGCTTCGACGTGTGGGCCGGGCAGCTGCCCCGGATCGAGGTGTACGGATCGCAGGGCTCGCTGGAGGTGCCCGATCCCAACGGCTTCGACGGCGAGGTGAGCATCTTCCGCGCCGAGGCCAGGGAGTGGGAGAAGGTGCCGGAGCTCGGCGGATACCGGAACGCCTCGCGCGGCTACGGCGTCTCGGACCTGGCGCGGGCGCTCGCCGAGGGCGTGCCGCACCGGGCGAACGGCGCGCTGGCGTTCCATGTGCTGGACGTCATGGAATCGTTGCTCGCCGCAGCGGAGAGTGGGGAGTCGGTGACCGTCGGCAGTACGTGTGAACGGCCTGCGGCAGTTCCGCACCAGGCCCGACCCGAAGCCCAGTAGTCCACAACCCTCACCTTGCTTCGCCGCCCAGAGGCCGGCGAAGCAAGGTGACGGGCCATATCCCTGGAGCCACCACTTTGAGCGCCCGACCCACCGCACTGTTCGCGATGAACCTCGACAACCTGCCCCGGCTGTTCCCGCCGAGGGCGCTGGACCGGCTGCGCGAGCTGGTCGACATCGACGCCTGCCTGGTCGTCTCCGACTTCAGGCACCCCGAGGCGGCGCGGGCGCTCGCCGGAACCGATCTGTTGATCACGAGCTGGGGCTCTCCACCGATCGATCAGAGCGTCCTGGAGGCGGCGCCTCGGCTTCGGGCCATTCTGCACGCGGCCGGAACCGTGCGCGGCTACGTGACCGACGCGGTCTGGGAGCGCGGCCTGCTGGTGTCGTCCATGGCGCAGGCCAACGCCATCCCCGTCGCGGAGTACACACTGGCCGCGATCCTGCTGGCCGGCAAGAACGCCTTCGTCCTGCGCGAATCGTTCACCGGCCAGCGCGGCGCCCCCGACCCGGACCGCGAACGGCGCCGGGACACCCTCGGCAACCACCACCGCCGCGTCGGCGTCATCGGCGCCTCACGCGTGGGCCGCCGACTGCTGGAGCTGCTGCGACCACTGGACTTCGACGTCTACCTGAGCGACCCGTACATCGGGCCGAGCGAAGCCACCGACCTCGGCGCCGTCCTGCTGTCCCTGGACGACCTGCTGCGCAGTAGCGACATCGTCACCCTGCACGCCCCCGACCTCCCGCAGACCCGCGGCATGCTGGACCGCCGCCGCCTGGCCCTGATCCCCGATGGCGCCACGCTGATCAACACCTCGCGGGGCGCCCTCATCGAGGCCGACGCCCTCACCGACGAGCTGCTCTCCGGCCGCCTCAGCGCGGTGCTCGACGTCACCGACCCCGAGCCCCTGCCGGAGGACTCTCCGCTGTACCGACTGCCGAACGTCTTCCTCACCCCGCACATCGCCGGCTCCATCGGCAACGAGCTGTCGCGGATCGGCGACGCGGTGGTCGCGGAGGTCGAGCGGCTGGTCGGCGGCCAGCCGTTGCGGCATCAGGTGACGCGGTCGGATCTGGGGCGGGTGGCGTGACTATCAGCCCTCGTCCTCCAGCGTGACCACCATCTTCCCGACGTTCCCGCCGCCGAGCATCGAGATGAAGGCCTCGACCGTCCGCCCGAACCCGTGCACCACGGTCTCGTCGACCGGCACCGCGCCGGAGGCGATGTGCGGGATGAGGAAGTCCTCGAACTCCTCGCGGGCGTCGAGGTGGTCGCGGACGAGGAAGCCCTCCAGGCGCAGCGCGTTGCCGACGACGTCGTAGAGGTTGGCCGGTGCGGCGGGCGGGTTCTCCAGGTCGTCGTACTGCGAGACGGCGCCGCACCAGGCGATGCGGCCGTGGTGTCGCAGGACACTGATGGCGGCTTCCAGGTGCGTGCCGCCGACGTTGTCGAAGTACACGTCGATGCCGTCCGGTGCGGCGGCGCTGAGCTGGTCGGCCAGCGGGGTCGCGGCGCGGTAGTCGATCGCGGCGTCGAAGCCGACGTGCTCGATCAGGTGCTTCGCCTTCGCCGGGGAGCCGGTGCTGCCGATCAGGCGTCCGGCGCCCATGACGCGGGCGATGCGGGCCGCCGCCGTGCCGACCCCGCCGCCGGCCGCCGAGATGAACAGGTCCTCGCCCGGCTGGAGCTTCGCGATCCGCTTCAGGCCGACGTAGGCGGTCAGGCCGGTGCCGCCGAGGATGCCGAGGAACGCGGTGAGCGGGACGCCGTCGGTGACGGGCAGGATCCGCAGGTCGTCCTTGGTGAGGACGGCGTGCGTGGCCCAGCTGTGCCGGTGGAAGACGACGGTGCCCTCAGTGATCTCAGGGTCCTTCGACGCCAGGACCCGGCCCAGCGCCCGGCCCTCCAGCCCGAAGCCCTTCTCCCAGCCGCCCCAGTGCATCGCCTCGCGCATGTAGGGGTCCACGGACAGGGCCAGGTTCTGTACCAGGATCCCAAGTGGCGGGAGTTCGGGGATCGGGCCGGAGACGAACTCGAAGTCGGCGGCGGTCGGGCGGCCCTCGGGACGGCGGGCTTGGTGGATGGCTTGGTAGGTCGCGGTCATGGACATGACCGTACGGAGAATCACTGCTCGCAAGCAGATCCCCGCGCTTGTGGATAACCGTTTTCCATGAGCGGGCTTCATGGTCGGAACCGATTCCGCCTACAGTGATCACCATGACCGATCTCGCCCCCTCGGAGCTGCGCCTCCTGGTCGCCGTGGCGCGCACCGGCAGCTTTACCGCAGCAGCCGAAGTCACCGGGACGACCCAGTCCGCGGTGTCCCACGCGGTGCGCGGCGTGGAGCGCAAGGTCGGCGCCGTGCTCTTCGAACGCGGCCGCACCGGGGCCCGGCCGACGCCGGCGGGGGAGCGCGCGGTGGTGCGGGCCCGGCAGGTGCTGCGGCAGCTGGAGCTGCTGGGAGCCGAGGCGCGCGGCGCCGAGGAGGGCACCGTCAGCGGGACGCTGCGGGTCGCGGCGTTCCGGAGCGCGGCCGCGGTGCTGCTGCCGCCGGCGCTCAAGGGGCTCGCCGCGCGCTACCCGGGCATCGCGCCGCGCGTGCTGGTCGTGCCCGAACTCGGCGCCGGCACCGTCGGCGAGGTCGAGGAGGGCCGCGCGGACCTGGCGATCGCCACGCTCGACGACGACGCGCCGACCCCGCCCGGCATGGTGGTCGGGGAACTGCTGCGCGAGCCGTATGTGCTGGCCTACCCGTCGGTGTACAAGGAACCGCGCGGCCTGCCGGTGATCGACTGGCCGGAGAACTGCTCCTCGTACACCCGGGACTGGTGGCGCCGCCAGGACTTCCTGCCGAAGGCGACCCTGGAGGTCGCCGACGACGGCGTCGTGCTGTCGATGGTCGCGCAGGGCGTCGGCATGGCGATCCTGCCCCGCCTGACGGTCACCGGCCCGGTCGCCGGCGTGACCGTGACCGGACTCGGCGCGGACGGCCCGACACGGCGCATCGTCAGCGTCGCCACCCGCGCCGACGCCAAGGCCGCCGCGCCGCGCGAGCTGGTGCGGCTGCTGCGCGGGGTGGCTCGGGAGACGCTGGCGTAGCCGGCGCCCTACTTGCTGCCGTTGATGCAGGTCCAGGTGATGGTTCCGGAGATCTTCTGCGGGTTGGCCGCGTCGTCGCTGTTCATGAGGTCCTTGAACGTCAGAGTGCCGGACCCGTCGGCGTTGAACTGGACGGAGCCGGAACTCCCCCCGCCGTCGGAACCAGCGGCGATCTGCATGAAGTCCTTGTTGTCGATGGTGATGCGGTTCAAGCCCGCATAGCGTGAGATGTCCGAGGTGCCCACCCCGCCCGGGTAGTGCCAGTTGGTGTCGAGGACGTGATCGCCGATCGACTGCGGAACACCGAGCGAGGGGTCTATGCCATCCGTCGGATGGTAGTTCGCCAGGTCGGCGCACTTCAGGCTGGAATCGTCCGGTCCGAACACGGGTTCACCGTTCCCGGTGCCGTTGACGGTGACCGCGCCGGTGATGGAGACCTTCGCGCAGAACGACAAGGCGAACTCCGTGATGCAGTCGTCGGTGTTCGAGCCCGACGTCGCGCCCGTGGTGCCGGCGGATCCGCCGCGGCCGCCGTCGTCACCGGCCGGCTGGTGAGTACCGCCGCCCGACGGCGGCGCGCCCAGGCCCCCCGGAGTGGTCGTGCTGCTCGAACAGCCCACCAGCGAGGCCGCCACCATGATGATGCCCACCGCGGGCAGGATCGTCTTGCGCATCGGATTCCCCCTCCATGCATTCCCAATGGCTGGAACGACCGTACGGAGCGCGGGCGTGTTCTCGAATCCGCGAAACCACCTGTGTGGGGCTCAGTGCGCCGCGATCCGGCCCCGCCTGTCAGGACCTTGACCTGGGCAATCGCGGCACCCTGCGCCGGTATCGCGAATTTTCAAGGAACAGCAAACTCCTTGCAGCGCTAGCACCGGGTTATTGCGCGAAGGTGTCGGCGGCGTTACGCTCCCGCTGCGACATCTCCCCACCGGGCCGAACCCCACGGTCCGTACCCCGCACGGTGCCCCATCGAAGGAGCCCTTTGTGATGTCCAGATCCGCACGCGCCGGGATATCCGGCGCGCGTTCCCGCTCACCACGCCGCACCCTGGCCGCCGCCCTCGGGGCGGTTCTGGCCACGGCCGGCACCATGGTCGCTCTCGCCGCCTCGCCCGCGGCCGCGGCCGGCGCGACCGGTGGTTCGGGGGCTTCCCTGCCTTACGTGGAGGTCGAGGCCGCCAAGGCCACCGCGACCACCGGAACCCTGATAGGCCCCAGCGTCAGTCAGGGCCAACTGGCCGACGAGGCGTCCTACCGCCAGGCCGTCACCCTGGCCGGCAACGGCTCGGGGCAGAGCATCACGTTCACCACGCCGGTCGCGACGAACTCGATCGACATCCGGTACAGCATCCCGGACAGTTCCGACGGGTCGGTCTACACCGCGCCGCTGTCCCTGTACGTCAACGGGAACAAGCAGCAGAACCTGACGTTGACCAACGCCTACAGCTGGTACTACGGCGGCTATCCGGGCAGCAACACCCCGGGCAGCACCCCGCACCACTTCTACGACGAGGTGCACCAGCTCTTCAGCACCACCTACCAGGCCGGCACGACCTTCAAGCTGCAGGTCGACTCCGGTGACACCGCCTCGTCGTACACGATCAACCTCGCCGACTTCGAGAACGTGGGCCCGGCGCTGACCCAGCCGGCCGGCTCGGTCTCGGTGACCAGCGAGGGTGCCGACGCCACCGGCGTCAACGACTCCACGGCCGCGTTCAACGCCGCCGTCGCCGCCGCCGGAGCCGGCGGCACCGTGTGGATCCCGCCGGGGACGTTCAACATCCCGCGCCACATCACGGTCAACAACGTGACGGTGGCCGGAGCCGGCATGTGGTACTCCACGGTGACCGGCGCGGCGCCCGGCTTCTACGGCCTCGGCGAGCCGGACAGCTGCGGCGTCGGCGGCAACAAGGGCTCCAGCAGCAACGTGCACCTGTCCAACTTCGCGATCTTCGGCAATGTCCAGACCCGCAACGACTGCGACCAGGTCAACGGCATCGGCGGCGCGATGAACGACTCGACCATCAGCAACATCTGGATCGAGCACATGAAGGTCGGCGCCTGGATGGACGGGCCGATGGACAAGGTGTCGTTCAGCGGGATGCGCATCCGCGACACGTCCGCGGACGGCATCAACTTCCACGGCGGCGTCACCAACTCCACGGTGACGAACAGCGACATCCGCAACACCGGTGACGACGGCATCGCACAGTGGGCGGACACCAGCCTCGGTGCCGACGCCAACGACCTGATCTCCAACAACACGGTCTCCGACCAGATCCTGGCCAACGGCATCGCGATCTACGGCGGCCACGACAACACCGTCACCGGGAACCTGGTGGTCGACTCCGGCATCTCGCAGGGCGGCGGCATCCAGGTCGGGCAGCGCTTCACGTCCACCCCCGTCGGCCTGACCACGATCTCCAACAACACCCTGATCCGCGACGGCGACCTGGACCCGAACTGGCAGTTCGGCGTCGGCGCGCTGTGGTTCGACGGCAGCCAGGGCGCGATCACCGGGCCGATCAACGTCAGCAACGCCCTGATCGAGCAGAGCCCGTTCGAGGCGGTCCAGTGGGTCGAGGGCACGGTGAGCGGCGTCTCGCTGAACAACGTGACCATCGCCGGCACCGGTACCTTCGCGATGCAGGAGCAGACCGGCGGCGCCGCGACGTTCCAGAACGTCACCGCCACCGGCGTCGCGCAGGCCAACGCGGGCAACGCGCCCAGCTACAGCTGTGAGGGCAACTCCTTCGCGATCACCGACAACGGAGGCAACTCCGGGATCAGCCCGACGCAGTGCAACAGCGACAACCCCACCCCGGTCTTCCCGCCGTACCCGGCCAGCAGCGTCACCACCAGCCCCGGTTCGCTGAACTTCGGCTCGGTGGCGACCGGCACGACCAGCTCGGCGCAGACCGTCACGGTGTCGAACCCGACCGGTTCGGCGGCCCCGGTCTCCTCGATCGCGGCCGGCGGCGACTTCGCGCAGACCAACAACTGCGGCTCGTCGATCGCGGCCAACGGGTCCTGCACGGTGAACGTCACCTTCTCGCCGAGCGCTTCCGGCGCCCGCAGCGGCGCGCTGACGGTCAACGCCGGCGGCGTCACCGACACCGTCTCGCTGTCCGGCACCGGCATCGCGCCGGGACCGGTGCTCAACGCCAACCCGGCCAGCCTGGCCTTCACCCGCACCGCGGTCGGCGCCTCGGCCGCCCCGCAGACGGTGACCATCACCAACACCGGCACCAGCTCGGCGAGCGTCTCAGGGGTCTCCGTCACCGGTGACTACAAGCAGACCAACAACTGCTCCTCGATCGCCGTCAACGGCACCTGCTCGGTGACGGTCAGCTTCAGCCCGACCGCCGGCGGCTCCCGCACCGGCACGCTGACCGTGGCCAGCAACGCCACCAACGCCCCGACGACCGTGGCGCTCAGCGGCACCGGCGTCGACGGCACGGTGAACCTGGCCGCCGGCCAGCCGGCCTCGGCCAGCTCCAGCAACGGCTCCTTCGTCCCGGCCAACCTGACCGACGCCGACCCCTCGACCTACTGGGAGAGCGCGAACGGCGCCTTCCCGCAGTGGGCCCAGGTCGACCTCGGCCAGAACTGGAACGTCGGCAAGGTCGTCCTGCGGCTCCCGCCGTCCACCGCGTGGGGGGCCCGCACCCAGACCCTGTCGGTCCAGGGCTCCACGGACGGCACCAACTTCTCCACCCTCGTGGGCTCGAACACCTACACCTTCGACCCGAACGCCAACAACAACACGGTGACCATCCCGTTCACCGCCGCGTCGGCCCGGTACGTCCGGGTCACCATCACGGCGAACAGCGGCTGGCCGGCCGGACAGCTCTCGGACTTCCAGGCCTACCTCGGGAGCGGCGGCGGCACCACGGGCCCGTCGATCGCGACCAGCACCACGAACCTGTCGTTCGGGAACCAGACGGTCAACACCTCCTCCGGCGCCCAGGCGGTGACGGTGAGCAACTCCGGCACCGGCGCGGCCGCCATCTCCTCGATCACCACCTCCGGTGACTTCGGGCAGACCAGCACCTGCGGCAGCACGCTGGCCGCCGGCGCGTCCTGCACGGTGAACGTCACCTTCACCCCGACCGCCACCGGCTCCCGGACCGGCACGCTGAGCATCGCCAGCAACGCCCCCGGCAGCCCGGCGACGGTCGCCCTGACCGGCACCGGCGTCTCCGCCGGCAGCACCGACCTGGCGCTGAACCAGCCGACTTCGGCCAGCGGCTCCACGCAGAACTACGTGCCGGCCAACACCGTCGACGGCAACACCAGCAGCTACTGGGAGAGCACGGACAACGCGTTCCCGCAGTGGCTCCAGGTGGACCTCGGCGCGTCGAAGAGCATCAGCAAGATCGTGCTCGACCTCCCGCCGTCCAGCTCCTGGGCCACGCGCACCCAGACGCTGTCGGTCCTCGGCTCGACGGACAACAGCACCTTCTCCACCATCGTCGGCTCGGCGAACTACACGTTCAACCCGTCGACGGGGAACACCGTGACCATCACGTTCCCCTCGACCAGCACCCGGTACGTGCGGCTGAACTTCACCGCGAACACCGGGTGGCCGGCCGGGCAGATCTCGGAGTTCCAGATCTTCCAGTGACACAGAGGTCCAACACAGAGGTCCAACACAGAGATCTGACACCGTGATCTGACGCAGCAGGACTGCGGCGCCGCCTCCGCTGATGCGAGGGCGGCGCCTTTTTGCGTTGTCACACACCATTTATGGGGTTCACATATGTGGACCCTGATTATGGTTATGAACCTTTACTCAGCCTTGACCGACGCCCCATTGCCGGAACGGCTTCCTGACCGGACGATGAACACGCGCTTCGCAAGGTCCGGACAGTACCACCGGCTTTCGGCCCATGGCTCCCGATCGCCGCCGTCCTCGCCCCGCCCCCCGATCGAAGGGAACTCTCATGCTGAGAGGCGCATCACCCAAGCTCCTGGCCGCGACCGCCGCCGCGACCGTGATCTGCACCGGCGTCGTGGTCGCCGCGTCGTCGACGGCCGCGCAGGCGGCCCCCGCGCGCGCCGCGTCCGCCGGCGTGCACGCGGTCCAGGGCAAGCTCAGCACGACGGTCGCGCCGGGTGGCAACTTCAACCTGTCCGTCTGGGAGCTCCAGGAGCCCGTGGGCAGCCCCGGCTCGCCGCGTACCATCACGTCCTCGCAGCTCCAGGGGGCGAAGGGCTACCAGGACTCGTACTTCTACACCGACACCCACGACGGTGCGATGACGTTCTGGGCCCCGGAGAAGGGCGTCACCACGCCGAACTCCAACTACGCGCGCTCGGAGCTGCGCGAGATGAACGCCGACGGCAGCGTCGCGGACTGGCACCTGGCCGGCACCCACCAGCTGCAGGCCACCCTGCGCGTGGTGTCGGTGACCAACCACGTCTGCGTCGGCCAGATCCACCTCGGCACCGGCGGCTCGTCGACGAAGCCCCTGGTCGAGCTGTACTACTACAACAACGGCAACATCGTGCTCGGCACCGAGAACTCGCCGTCCGGCGGCCAGACCACGCACCAGATCGCGAACGTGCCGGTCGGCACGCAGTGGAGCTACACGATCTCCGTCACCGGCGGGAACACCGTCAACCTGACGGTCAACGGCAAGACGACGAAGTACACGATCCCGTCGTCCTTCGACCAGTACAACATGTACTTCAAGGCCGGTAGCTACAACCAGTCCTCGTCGAACAGCACGACGAAGGGCGCGCGGGTCGCCTTCTACGCACTGACCGTGCACCACGGCTGACGAACAAGAGCACGCGGCGATTCCCCGCGCCCGATCCGCCATCGGGCGCGGGGAATCACACGCGGAATCCGGGATTCGCCGAATCGCGATTCACCGCGTCACAACCCGAAAGCTTCCTTCGTCTTCGCCCGCTGCGCCCGAGCCACCCCGCGCAGCACCTCGTAGCTGCGGCCATCCATGGTCGACACGACGATGACATCGTGGCCCTGACGCGCCTCGACCGTGGTGATGGAGGCGCGCGCCAGCGAGATGTTGTCGTTGAAAAGCATGCGGAACGGCGCCTTCAGATGAATCGTGTGTTCGTCGAAATCGGTCACGGTCCAGTGCTTGTTCTCGGCCTTGGTGTCGGCTTTGTTGTCCGTCATGCCTGTTAGCGTCACGCCGACGGCGGGGTGATGTCGGGGCGGGTGGGCCGTTCGGGTGGGTTTCCGGGTTCGGCGGCCAGCCGGGTCCGCAGGCCGTCGATGATCCGCTCGATCCCGAAGGCGAACAACTCCTGCGAGTCGTCGCCCATGAGCACGTCGATGAGTGTCGCGACGTTCGGGTACTGGCTGATGCCGGCGCGCTTCTCCTTCAACGGCGGCTTCGGCGACTGCTCCTGCAGCACGAAGCCCTGGACGTAGGTCGACATCGTGAGCGTGGCCCAGGCGGCGTCGGCGTCGGAGAAGCCGCCGGCGTGCAGTCGGCCCATCATGACGTCCAGCACGTACAGCAGGTTCGGGCCCGGCGTGCGACGGCCGGCCATCAGCCGCGCGGCGTCGCGGTTGGCGTGCAGGTGGCGGTAGTAGGCGTGCGCCGCTTCGCGCAGGCAGTTCTCCCAGTTGCCGGTGGTGGCCAGTTTGCGGGCGTCCCAGACCACGCTGTCGGCGAGCAGGTCGAGCAGCTGCTCCTTGTCCTGGACGTGGTAGTACAGCGAGGCTGCGCGAACGCCCAGCTCGGCGGCCACCTTGCGCATCGACAGCGCGTCCAGACCTTCGCGGCGCAGCACGGCCATACCCGCCGCGGCGAGGGCTTCGCGGGTGATGGCAGGGGGCTTGGCCGCCGTGTTGGCCCCCGTGTTGCTGTCCGCCGAAACCACCCGGGGCCTCCTTCTTCATACTTCCGCCGCCATGCCCCGTGACCAGGGCTGTCGGCACCCACACTTGCAGTCTAACGCTGTTAGTGGGAACCTAACGGCGTTAGGCAGCCGTCGCGCGGTGGCTCCGCCCGGCTTCGGGCTGCCCCGCGCCTCGAAACAGGGGGCTTCATGGTCAACCCAGCCATCCCGGAACGAACCCGCAGCGGGACGGACGACGGGACTCCGCCGGAAGCGTCGGCAGAGGCAGCACAGGCAGCACCGGCAACATCAGCCGCATCGGCGGCATCGACCGGCGAGGTACCCTCCCGTCGCAAGGCCCTGATCCTCGGCACCCTGTGCATCACGCTGTTCATGGCCATGCTCGACAACGTCGTGGTCAACACCGCCCTGCCCAAGATCGGCTCCCAGCTCCACGCCGGCGTCACCGGCCTGCAGTGGGTCGTCGAGGGCTACTCCCTGGTCTACGCCGCGCTCCTGCTGACCGGCGGCACGCTCGGCGATCGCCTCGGCCGCAAGCGCGTCTTCCTGACCGGCGTAGTCGGCTTCACGCTCGGCTCGATGCTCTGCGCGCTGTCCGGCTCGATCGGCGAGCTGGTCGCGGCCCGCATGCTCCAGGGCGTCGGGGCGGCGCTGCTGACCCCGGGCAGCCTGTCGATCATCCGCAACACCTTCCCGGACCCTCGCGAGCGGGCCCGCGCCATCGGCCTGTGGTCCGGCATCTCAGGGCTCGGACTCGCGCTCGGCCCGGCCGTCGGCGGCCCGCTGGTCGACGCCTTCGGCTGGTCCAGCGTGTTCTGGATCAACGTGCCGATCGGCGCCGTGGCGCTGCTGGTGGGTCGGCGGGTGCTGCCGGAGTTCCACGACGGCCGCGACCGCTTCGACATCCCCGGCCAGGTCACCGGCGCCCTCGGCTTCGGCGCGCTGGTGTTCGCGCTCATCGAGGGGCCGAGTTCGGGCTGGGAGAGCGCCCGGGTGCTGACCGCCGCGGCCCTCGCGGTGCTCGCGCTGGCCGCGTTCCTCGTCATCGAGGCGACGCGCGCGGCGCCGATGCTCGACCTGTCGTTCTTCCGCGACCGCGTCATCACCGGCGCCCTGATGAGCGGGTTCATGGTCAGCTTCGGGATGTTCGGCGCGCTGTTCTTCCTGCCGTTGCTGATGCAGGACGTCTACGGCTGGTCGCCCACCATGGCCGGGGTCGGCTCGCTGCCCGCGACCGCCTCGATCATGGTGGCGGCCCCGGTCGCCGGTATCGTCACCGGTCGCCTCGGTCCGCGTCCGGCGCTCGTCAGCGGCCTGACACTGTGCGCCATCGCGCTCGGAGGGCTGTCGCTCTACGGCCTCGGCGCGCACTACGACCAGTACGTGTGGACGCTGCCGGTCATGGGCCTGGGCATGGGCCTGTCCTTCGCGCCGGTCTCGGTCGCGGTGCTCGAACGCGTCCCGGGCCCGAAGGCCGGCATGGCCTCGGCGGTCACGAACACCATGCGCGAGGTCGGCGGCGTGGTCGGCATCGCCGCCCTCGGCGCGATCCTGACCAGCCGGATGACCGGCCTGCTCCACGACAGGCTGCACGCGCACGGCGTCGACGCCGCGCACACGCACCAGGTCGTGGCCGCGGTCACGAACGGCGGCGCCGGCGGGATCACGGCGAGCCGCGCGCTGCCGCCGGTCCTGCGCGACACCGTGGACAGCTCCTTCGTCGAGGCGCTGCACCTCGCGTTCCGCAGCGGCGCCGGGATGCTGGCCCTGGCCGCGATCGCCGCCCTGATCCTGTTGCGGCCCCAGGCGAAGCGCCGGGATTTGTCTCAGTCTTCTGAGGTTGGTGCGCGGACCGTCGCCGAGGTGTGATCTCATCGCAGAGCGCTGTTGAGCTGCCGGGGCCTGGCTCCGAGGCCCCGGAACCGGTAACGGATGCGGTTACGGGAACGGTTCCGGAACCGGTTCTTCATTGACAGTGGTTAACCCGCGCGCAATATTCAAGCCGAACGAGGGCGCCCTCCCTGATCACGTCGCACCGATGACACGCCGGCCGTACGCGGCTGCCATCGGTGAGGTCTCCAGGATTGAAGGGACTGCAATGAGGCTCCTCACAGCCGCGCGCGGCCGACCGCGGTCGGCCAGACCACGGACGTCCAGACCAGGAACGTCCAGCCCACGGCCGGTTTTCCGGACCCTGCTGGCGGCCGGGGCGTTGTTCGCCGCGTCGCTGGCGGGTTTGCCCAGCCAGGCGCACGCCGCCGCCGGCACCCCGTTCGGCGGGACGCCCGCGGCCCTACCCGGCCTGGTCGAGGCTGCGAACTACGACACCGGCGGCCAAGGCGTCGCCTACAACACGGCTCCCGGCAACGGCTCGGCGAACAGCTACCGCGCCGACGGGATCGACCTGGAGACCACCGCCGACACGCTGGGCACGAGCCCGGCCGGTGGCGCCTATGACATCGGTTGGACGACGCCGGGGCAGTGGTTCAACTACACCGTCAACGTCGCTACCGCCGGCACCTACAGCGTTGCCTTCAGGCTGTCCTCGCCATACGGCCTGACCGACGCACTGCACATCGCCGACTCCTCCGGCGCCAACCTCACCGGCTCGGTCGCCGTCCCCAACACCGGCGGCTACGAGACCTGGACCACCGTCACCGCCAGCCTGGTTCTGCCCGCCGGCACCCAGACGCTGACAGTGAAGCAGGACTCGAACGGCTTCAACTTCCACAACATGGCCTTCACCCTCACCGCCAGCGGTGGCGGCGGTGGCGACAAGCCGTTCGGCGGGACGCCCGCACCGGTGCCCGGCACCGTCCAGGTCGCCAACTACGACACCGGCGGCCAAGGCGTCGCCTACAACACGGTCGCCGGGAACGGCACGGCCACCGGCTACCGCACCGACTCGGTGGACCTGGAGAACACCAGCGACACCCAGGACACCAGTGCCACCGGCGGTGCCTACGACATGGGCTGGACCAACGCCGGGCAGTGGTTCAACTACACGGTCCAGGTGGCCACCAGCGGCACGTACACCGTCAGCTTCCGGGTGTCGTCGCCGTACGGGGTCTCCGACGCGCTGCACGTCGAAAACGCTTCCGGTGCCAACCTCACCGGGGCGGTCGCCGTCCCGAACACCGGGAGCTACGCGACCTGGACCAACGTCACGGCGACGCTGACCCTGCCGGCCGGGGCCCAGACGCTGACCGTGAAGCAGGACGCGAACGGCTTCAACCTGCACTTCCTGACCTTCACGCAGGGATCGGGCGGCGGCGGGCCCGGCCCGGGCCAGTACTGCGGCACGCAGGACCTGGCGATGGACCAGCCGACCACGGCGTCCTCGACGTACTCCGCCACCGGCAACCTGGCTCCCTCGGCCACCGACGGCGACCCCGGCACCCGCTGGGAGAGCGCGTACAGCGACCCGCAGTGGCTGGAGGTCGACCTCGGGAGCCAGCAGCAGATCTGCAACGTGGGCATCCTGTGGGAGAACGCGTACGCCTCGGCGTTCCAGATCCAGGTCTCCAACGACAACACGACCTGGACGAACGTCTACTCCACGACCACCGGGACCGGCGGCCACCAGACGATCCCGGTCTCCACGACCGACCGCTACGTCCGCATGTACGGCACGGCGCGGGCCACGCAGTGGGGATACTCGATCCTCGAGTTCGACGTCTACGGCCTGACCAACATCCCGCCGGTCACCGGCGGCAACGGCAACGGCGGCAACGGCGTCTGCCCCTGGGTCGGCTCGACGGCTCCGGTGGCGCAGCGGGTCCAGCAGGTCCTCAACACCATGAACCAGTCCGAGGAACTGACCCTGGTCGCCGGCGACGGCACCACGAACTACATCGGCCACGTCGCGGGCATCCCCAACCTGTGCATCGCGCAGACCAACATGGAGGACGGACCGTCCGGGGTCGGCGACGGCAACGGCGGCGTGACGGCCTTCCCCGACGGGGAGTCCGCCGCGGCGACCTGGGACACGACGCTGATCGGGCAGGAGGGGACGGCCAAGGGCGCGGAGTTCGCGGGCAAGGGCGTCAACGTCTCGCTCGGCCCGACATCCAACGTGGTGCGCGACCCGCGCTGGGGCCGGACGTACGAAACCTATGGCGAGGACCCGTTCCTGGCCGGCCAGGTCACCTCGGCCGAGGTGAAGGGCCTGCAGAGCCAGGGCGTGATGGCCGATGTGAAGCACGTGGCCGCCTACGACCAGGAGCAGTACCCGAACGGCGGCAACAACGAGATCGTCGGCAACCAGGCGATGCAGGAGCTGTACCTGGCTCCGTTCCAGGACTCGATCGCGCAGTCCGCGCCGGCGTCGTTCATGTGCTCCTACGCCGTGGTCAACGGTGCCTCGTCCTGCGCCAGCGCCTCGATGCTCCGCAACGGCCTGGACACCCAGGCCAACTACGGCGGCTTCATCGTCTCCGACTGGGGCGCCGCGGGTCCGGCGGTCGCCGACGCCAACGGCGGCCTGGACATCGCGATGCCGTTCAACTCCTACGCGACCAACCTGGGCAACGCGCTGGCCGCCGGCCAGTTCGACCAGGGGACGCTGAACGCCATCGTGGCCAGGATCCTGACCCAGATGTTCGCCTTCGGGATGTTCGACAACCCGGCGTCCGGGGCGCTGGCGAACACGGTGACCACTACGGCGCACCAGCAGACCGCGCTGCAGCTGGGCCAGGAGGGCACGGTCCTGCTGAAGAACAACGGCATCCTGCCGCTGAACCCGAATCCGAGTACTGCGAAGAGCATCGCGGTTCTCGGGACGGACGGCGGCGCCGCGGTGGAGCTCGCCGGCGGTGGTAGTGGCGGGGTCGACAGCTCGAACACGGTCTGGCCGGTCACCGGGATCCAGAACGCGGTCGGGCCGAACGTGAAGGTCACCTACACGGCCGGCGACGACAACGGGACGACGAACATCCCGCAGGCGGTGGCTGCGGCGCAGGCTGCGACCTATGCGATCGTCTTCGTCAGTGCGCCGGAGGGCGAGGAGAGCGACCTGAAGACGCTCGACGTGTCAGCCGCCGACGAGACGATGATCTCGGACGTGGCGGCGGTGAACCCGAACACGATCGTGGTGATCAACAGCGGCTCGCCGGTGGTCATGCCGTGGCTGAACTCGGTGGCCGGTGTGTTCGAGAACTGGTACGGCGGCCAGGAGACCGGTGCGGCGGTGGCTTCGCTGATCTTCGGGACGGTGAACCCGTCGGGCAAGTTGCCGGTGACGTTCCCGTCGTCGTTGTCGCAGGTTCCGGCGCAGACGACGGCGCAGTGGCCGGGGACGCCGACGGGGCCGATCTACAGCGAGGGTGTGAACATCGGCTACCGGTGGTATCAGTCGCAGAACATCACGCCGGCGTTCCCGTTCGGTTTCGGGCTGTCGTACACCAAGTTCGCCTTCTCCAATCTGGCGGTGGGCGGGTTCAACGCCAACGGCCAGGCCACGGTGTCCGCGACGGTCACCAACACCGGCTCGGTGGCCGGGGCCGAGGTGGCGCAGCTGTATGTCGGCGACCCGGCGGCCAGTCAGGACCCGCCGAACCAGCTGGCCGGGTTCCAGCGGGTGATGCTCAACCCGGGGCAGAGCGCGCAGGTCAGTTTCCCGTTGACGGTTCACAACCTGGCCTCGTGGTCCAGTACCGACAACCAGTGGGAGGCGCAGGCCGGGACGTACGCCATCCGGGTCGGCGATGCCTCCAACAACCTGCCGCTGACCGGTTCGACTTCGCTGGCCAACACGTTGACCGGTCAGGTCGCCGCCGGTGCCTCCTACGCGGGGGTGTCGTCGGCGAACACGGCGGTCAGCGCGAACGTGACGCCGAACTCGGGTGTCCCGGGCGCGGAGACGGTCGGCGTGGTCAACCCCTTCGGCTACAGCAGCCCGAAGGGCGCGGCGGTGTCCTTCCCGATGCAGGCCGTGGACTCCAAGCAGGGGCAGACGCTGACCTTCACGGCCAGCGGGCTGCCGCCGGGGACCAGCATCAGCGGCAACGGCACGATCTCCGGTAGCGGCACCACGCTGGGGACGTACACCGTGACCGTGACGGCCACCGATCCCGCGGGGGTGTCCGGCACGGCCACGTTCGTGTGGTCGGTCGTGCAGTGATGGCTCAGTAGGGGTTCAGTGAGACAGGTCGGACGGATCGGTGTTCGCGCCGCACAGCACGACAGCGATCCGTTCGCCCTCGCGCGGGGAGTACCGCCCGGACGCCAAGGCGGCCAGCGCGGCCGCGGCGCCGTGCTCCACCAGCACGCGGCGGTCCTCCCACAGGGCGGCGCGGGCTGCGATGATCTGCTCGTCGGTGACCAGGACCGAGGTGGCCAGGGGGTTGGTCGCCAGGCGGTGTGCGGTCTCGGAGACGCGGCGTGCGCCGAGGGAGTCGGCGGCTACGGACTGCACGTCGACGTCCGTCGGGCCGCCGGCTTCCAGTGCGGCGTTGAGGGCGCGGCAGTTCTCGGGTTCGACGGCAACCACGCGGACGCCGTGCGGGAACATCGCGGCGGCGGTGCCGGCGAACAGGCCGCCGCCTCCGACCGCGACCATGACGGTGTCGATGTCGGGGGCCTGGTCGCGGATCTCGGCGGCGCAGGTTCCGGCGCCGGCGGCGATCAGGGGGTTGTCGTAGGCGTGGGAGAGCAGGGCGCCGGTGGCTTCGGCGTGCTTGATGGAGGCCTCCAGCGCGTGCGCGTAGGCGGTGCCTTCGAGGCGTACGTCGGCGCCGAGTGCGCGGAGCTTGGCGACCTTCACGGCCGGCGCGGTCTCCGGGACGAAGACGGTGACCTTGATGCCGGCGGCGCGGCCGGCCCACGCGGCGGCGATCGCGGCGTTGCCGCCGGAGGCGATGGCGATGCCCTCGGGCGGCATGGTGCCGTTCTCGAGGTGGTGCAGGGCGAGGTTCAGGGCGCCGCGCGCTTTGAACGAGCCGCCGTGCTGCATGAACTCGCAGGCCAGCCACACCTCGGCGGTGTTGGTGCCGGCGCCGGGGACGACGTCGGCGTCGGCGCGCGTGACGGCGACGCGCCGCACTCGGGAGCTGATGCGGTCGGCGGCGGCTTTGACGTCGGTCTCGGTGATGACGGGAGTGCTCATCGGGCTCCTTGGAATCCTCAGGCGGCCGCTTGCGTGGCGAGGGCGTCGAACTCGGCTGTGGTGCCGTTGAAGATCGCGTCAGTGGTCTGCGACATGAAGATCGCGCAGAGGCCGAGGCGCGGGTGGTTGGCCCAGAACGTGCCCCAGCCGCCGTCCCAGCCGTAGCGGCCTCCGGCGGTGACGGACAGCCCCATGCCCCAGCCTTCGCCGTCGAGGGGGAAGGGGGCTTCGGCGACCTGCTCCGGGGTCAGCTGGTTGGTGGTCATCAGCGTGACCGATTCCTGAGACAGGACCTGGCGGCCCTCGTGCGAACCGTGGCGCAACAGCATGCGCGCGAAGGCGTAGTAATCGTCGGCCGTGCTGATCAGGCCAGCCGCGCCGGAGGGGAAGACGGCGGGAGCGGCCCAGGTCTGCCAGGGTTCGGCCGGCTGCCGCGTCGGCTTTCCGGCGGCGGAGTCGGTGAAGTACCAGCCGGGGAGCCTGCGCGCCTGGTCCTCGGGGACGCTGAAACCGGTGCGGGCCATGCCCAGCGGGTCGAAGATCAGTTCCCTGACGACGTCGTCGAGAGGTGCCTTGGCGGCGCGGGCGATCAGGACGCCCTGGACGAGCGAGCCGACGTTGTAGCGCCAGCGCGTGCCGGGCTGGTCCATCAGCGGGAGTTCGCCCAACAGCCGGATCCACTCGTCCGGCGTGTGCGGCGTCCGCGGCTCCGGCTGTGCCAGGACCAGGTCGCGCGCCTCGGCGGCCAGGTTGATCGGGTACGGCGGGTTGATGTCCGGCGGCCCGCCGTTCATGCCGAACCCGAGGCGGAAGGTCAGCAGGTCGCGGGCGGTGATCGGGCGCTCGGCCGGGACGGTCCGGTCCAGCGGGCCGTCCAGGTGCGTCAGGACCCTGCGGTCGGCGAGCTCGGGGAGCAGGCCGTCGACCGGGGCGTCGAGGTCCAGCGCGCCGGCCTCGGCCAGGGCCAGGACCGTGGCGGCGACGATCGGCTTGGTCATCGAGGTGATGCGGAACGGGGTGTCGCGGCGCATCGGGTCGCCGGAGCCGAGGCCGGTCTCGCCGAAGACGCCGACGTCGACCTGTTCGGAGCCGTCGTCGCCGACCCGGGCGACGAGCGTCACCACGCCGGGCAGCTCGGCGCGTCCGACGCGGGCCGCGATCGTCTGGTGGAGGGTGTGGAGTGCGTCCGGGTTCAGGTGGGGTGCCGGTGCCATACCGGCTATTGTCCATCCCATGACGATCGTCGTCCGCCGCGCCGACCTCTCCACCGAGGCCGAGGAGATCACCAAGCTGCTGGTGGACTACATGACCACGGCGCTGCGGGAGCTCCAGGAGACCTTCGGCGTCGAGGACTCGCCGACCGACGTCTCCGGCCTGCGCGACTCGCTGGAGGAGTACCGCGACCCGTCGAAAGCCCTGTTCGTGGCGCAGGACGCGGCCGGCGGGCTGGTCGGCGTGGCCGGGCTGCGCACGCTGGAGCCCGGCGTCGTCGAGGTGAAGCGGATGTACGTGGTGCCCGAGTGCCGCGGGATGCATGTCGGCTCGCGGCTGCTCGACCGCCTGCTCGAGGAGGCGCGGCAGATGCGGGCGCGCGTTGTGCGCCTCGACACGGTCCGCTTCATGGCGGACGCCCAGCGCCTGTACCGCTCGCGCGGGTTCGTGGAGCGGACACCGTACGTGGGGACGGAGATTCCGCCGCATCTCCAGCAGTACTGGATCTACTTCGAGCGAGACCAGGCGACTTCCTCAGCGTCGTGACGGCGTCAGCTTCGCGATGGCGTCGCGAAGGCTCATCGGCTAGTCAGACCCGTGCCACGGTAAGGCTTTCCCTCTGCGTACTATGACTCCGTCGTTCCCCCCGAACGCGCACCCCGTTGGAGGACCCACCCCGTGATGCGATCGGTGCTCTACGCCATGTCCATCGCGCTGATATGTTCGCTTTTGGGCACCCCGGTCGCGATCAGGTTCTTCAAAAAGCGCGGCTACGGCCAGGAAGTCCGCGAGGACGGCCCGAAGACGCATCTGGTCAAGCGGGGCACGCCGACCATGGGCGGCACGGTGATCGTGCTCTCCGTGCTGATCGGGTACTTCCTCACCAAGGCGATCATCGGCAAGGCGCCGACGCCCTCGGCGCTGCTGGTGCTGCTGCTGATGACCGGGATGGGGGCCGTCGGGTTCCTCGACGACTTCATCAAGATCAACCGGAGCCGGTCGCTGGGGCTGCGGGCCAAGGCGAAGCTGGTCGGCCAGTGCTCGGTGACCATCGCCTTCGCCGTGCTGGCGCTGCGGTTCCGCAACTCCCTGGGGATCACCCCGGCCAGCGACCACGTGTCCGTCCTGCACGACGTCAGCTGGCTGGGCCTGGGCCCGATCCTGTTCGTCGGATGGTGCTACGTCATGACCGCCGGCTGGGCCAACGCCGTCAACATCACCGACGGCCAGGACGGCCTCGCCGCCGGCGCCTCGGTGCTGGCGTTCGGCGCCTACACGGTGATCGGCATCTGGCAGTATGGCCAGCCCTGCGGCCTGGCCCCGCACGGCGGCTGCTACCAGGTCCGCGACCCCCTGGACCTGGCGGTCGTGGGCGCCGCGCTGGTCGGCGCGTGCTTCGGCTTCCTGTGGTGGAACGCCACCCCGGCCAAGATCTTCATGGGCGACACCGGCTCCCTGGCGCTCGGCGGCGCCTTCGCCGGCCTGGCCATCTGCTCCCGCACCGAACTGCTCGCCGTGGTCATCGGCGGCCTGTTCGTGACCGAGCTGATGTCGGTGGTGATCCAGGTCGGGTCGTACAAGCTGCGGCACGGCAAACGGGTCTTCAAGATCGCGCCGATCCACCACCACTTCGAGATGCTGGGCTGGAACGAGGTCAACGTGACCATCCGGTTCTGGATCATCGCCGGCCTGTTCGCCGCCGGGGGACTGGCCGTCTTCTACGGCGGCTTCGCGGCCAAGTAGCCGCGGGTGGCCGGGGACGGCCTGCCCACGCGGCCGCAGCGCCTATCCTGGTAGGCATGCCCGACACCGCGACCGACAAGACATACATCGTCCGCACCTACGGCTGCCAGATGAACGTCCACGACTCCGAGCGCCTGTCCGGCCTGCTCGAAGGCGCCGGCTATGTGCGCGCCGAGGACGGCGCCGCCGAGGCGGACGTGGTGGTGCTCAACACCTGCGCGGTGCGGGAGAACGCCGACAACCGGCTCTACGGGAACCTGGGGCACCTGGCCTCGGTGAAGGCGGCCCGGCCGGGGATGCGGATCGCGGTCGGGGGGTGCCTGGCGCAGAAGGACCGCGGGGAGATCACGCGGCGCGCGCCGTGGGTGGACGTGGTGTTCGGGACGCACAACATCGGGTCGTTGCCGGTGTTGCTGGAGCGCGCCCGGGTACAGGACGAGGCCCAGGTGGAGATCCTGGAGTCGCTGGACGTGTTCCCCTCCACGCTGCCGACGCGGCGGGAGTCGGCGTACGCGGCGTGGGTCAGCGTGTCCGTCGGGTGCAACAACACCTGCACCTTCTGCATCGTGCCCGCGTTGCGCGGCAAGGAGAAGGACCGGCGGCCCGGGGAGATCCTGTCCGAGATCGAGGCGCTGGTCGCCGAGGGCGTGTGCGAGGTGACGCTGCTGGGGCAGAACGTCAACGCGTACGGGTCGGAATTCGGCGGAGCCGCCAATGGACACAGCGGGGACCGGGAGGCGTTCGCGCAGCTGCTGCGCGCGTGCGGGCAGATCGAGGGCCTGGAGCGGGTGCGCTTCACCTCGCCGCATCCGCGGGACTTCACCGACGACGTGATCGCGGCGATGGCCGAGACGCCGAACGTCATGCCGCAGCTGCACATGCCGCTGCAGTCCGGCTCGGACACGGTGCTGCGCGCGATGCGGCGCTCCTACCGGCAGGACCGCTACCTGGGCATCATCGAGCGGGTGCGGGCGGCGATGCCGGACGCGGCGATCACCACCGACATCATCGTCGGCTTCCCCGGGGAGACCGAGGAGGACTTCGAGGAGACGATGCACGTGGTGCGCGAGGCGCGGTTCTCGGCCGCGTTCACGTTCCAGTACTCCAAGCGGCCCGGGACGCCCGCGGCCACGATGGAGGGGCAGGTGCCCAAGGAGGTCGTGCAGGCGCGGTACGAGCGGTTGGTCGCGCTGCAGGAGGAGATCTCCTGGGAGGAGAACAAGAAGCAGGTCGGGCGGACCGTCGAGCTGCTGGTCGCCGAGGGCGAGGGGCGTAAGAACGGGGAGACGCGGCGGATGTCGGGGCGGGCTCCGGACAACCGGTTGGTGCACTTTGCTGTGGGCGACACGGCTGCCGTTGACTTGCCGCGTCCCGGCGACATGGTGTCGGTGGAGATCACGTATGCCGCGCCGCACCATCTGAACGCCGACGGGCCCGAGGGCGGCAGCGCCATCAAGGTTCTGCGACGGACGCGGTCCGGTGACGCGTGGCAGGCTCGGCAGGAGCAGCCGGAGGCGGAGCGGCGGACGGCGGCTGTGGCGCTGGGGATGCCTTCGATCGGGAAGCCGGCGGTTTCGGCGTCGGCGGCGGCGTCGGCCGGGGCGGAGGACGCTTGCGGCGTCTGCTGATCGGCGAGTGTTGTTGCGGTTGACTGATTGCGGCCGACTGATTGCGGTTGACTGATTGAGGCCAACTGATTGAGGCCCCTGCGAAGGTGATTCGCAGGGGCCTCATGGCGTTCGGTGCTACTGGTTCCCGGACCAGTTCAACGGACCGGCGCTGTCCACGGCCTTCTTCGCGGCGGCGTCCAGCCACGGCGTGATCTCCGTGGACTGCGAGTGGTTCACGGCCAGCGCCACCGACAGGATGATGTAGCGGTGCTGCTGCTCGCGGTACTGCTTGATGGTCGCCGACTGGTAGTCGCCCTGGCAGGCGCTGGAACCGGGGCCGCTCTCCGGGCACCAGATGCCGAAGTCGGCGGCGGACTGCTGCGCGAGGTCGTTGTAGACGGTGGTCGCGGTGTGCTGGTCGGGCAGCGGCAGGACCTTGACCGAGATCAGGTACTGGCCGCTGTCGTCGACGTAGGCGGCCGCGATCTCCTTGCTGCAGCTGTTGGAGGTCAGGATGTCCTGCATGTTGTTGGACATGTCGGTCTGCACGCAGGGCTGCACGCTGCCGGCCTTGAGCGAGTAGTGCACGCCCTTGTCGTCGGTGAAGTCCTGCGGCACGAGCGAGTTCACGTCCAGCGGCGTCTTGTCCGTCTGGAACGCGTTGAGCACCGTAGGGTCGAACGGCGTCGAGGTCAGCTCCGGCGGCGAGTCGCTGGTGCTGGCCGTGTCGGTGTCGGTGGCGTCGCTGGAGGTGTCACTGGCGGTGTCGGTCGGCGCGGAGTCGTCGGAACCGGACGTCGACCCGGTGGGGAAGTTGGTCCCAGGCACCGACGTCGGCCCGCTGGTCGCCCCGGACGTCGAGGAGTTCGCGGCGTTGTTGATGGTGTCGGACGACCCGTTGTTGCCCCGCGTGACCACCACGACCAGCGACACCACCGCCGCCACCGCGACGACGGCCGCGACGATGATCGCGGCGGTCTTCCCGCCGTTGCCCTTGCCCGCCGGCGCCCCCTGCTGCGGGAAGTAGGGCTGCTGCCCCGGCGGGTACGGCGGCTGGCCGGGGCCGGGACCCCACGGGCCCGGCGGCACCGGCTGCGGGCCGGGGGCGCCTTGCTGCCAGGGGCCTTGCTGGGGCTGGAACTGCGGGGCCGGGCCGCCTTGCGGCATCGGCTGGGGCTGGGGCTGCGGGGCCTGCAACCACGGGTTCGGCGCGCCGGGCGGCGGGACCGCGTCGGCGGCCTGGGTCGGGGGCACGGCCGGGGCCATGGGCGCGCCGGGCGGGATGGGCTGCTGGGGCGGTCCCGGCAGCGGGACGGCGTCGGCAACCTGGGTCGGGGCGACGAACGGATTCGGCGACGACTCGGCGGCCGGGATCGGCAGCGCCTTGGTCGCGGAGTCGTCCGGGGAGGGGATCTCCTCGGTCGAGTCGGTGGGGATCGCGTCGGCGGCGGACTCGAGGTCGAGGGTGGGGACCTGGCGGGTCGCGGTGGAGTCGGTGTCGGACGCCAGGGCTTCGGCTGCTGCGGCGGCGGCGATCAGGGGAACCTGGCGGGTCGCCGTTTCGTCGGCAGGGGATTCCAGGTTGCTGGTCTCGGCCTCGGCTGTCGGGATCGCATCGGCACCGACCAGGGGAACCTGCCGGGTCGCCGTTTCGTCGGTGTCGGCGGCGGATTCCAGGCTGGCCGTGTCGGTCTCGGTCGCCGGAATCTCGTCCGAGGGCGATTCGAGGCTGGCGGTTTCGGCCTCAGCTGCTGGGACCTCGTCGGCGGCGCCAGGAGCTTCGGCATCGGCGGCGAGGGGGTCCAGGCTGGTGGTCTCGGCCTCGGGCGCCGGGACCTCGCCGGGCGATTCGATCTCTGACACGTGCGTCGCGTCAGCATCGTCATCATCAGCTTCGACCGCGACTTCGCTCTCGCTGGTCTCGGCAAGCAGCTCGGCTGCCGACATCGTTTGTGTCGGTACCTCGTCGTCATCAGCTTCGACCGCGACTTCGCTCTCGCCGGTCTCGGCAAGCAGCTCGGCCGCCGACATGGTCTGCGTCGGCACCTCGCTCGCTTCGGCATCAGCAGCCGCGGCGCTCGCCGCCTGCGCCTCGTGCAGCGTGTCGGCGCCGTGCGCGCTCGTCAGCGGCGCGCCAAGGCGGGACAGCTCCGCGAACGTCCTGTCCAGTGTGCTCGCGCGGTCGCCTTCGGGCTGCGTCAGGCCGGTGATCAGGGTTGTGAGCTGCGGTTGGCGGGGGGTGCCGGTGGTGCCTTCGGAGGCCGGGCGGCCTTCGGCGGCCAGGAACAGGGCGGCGCCGAGGGTGGGGAGGTCGTTCTCCGTCGTCTCGATCGGGAGGAGGAGGACCTGGCCTTCGTCGGTCAGGAGGATGTGGTCCGGGGTGGCCGAGATGCGGGGGCCGTTCGCGGCCAGCGCGGTTGTCGCTCCGGCCGCGATGAGGAGTACCTGCTCGGCGGGGAGGGCGCCCCACTGCGCCACCGCTTCGGTCAGGGTGCGGGCCGCTACCGGCTTCGTCACCAGCCAGGCGCCGGCGTCGCCGGTCGCGGTGGCGGTGACCGGCGGGGTGCCGGGGCGGTTGCGCCAGCGGTCGGTGTCCAGGGGGCCGGGGGCGTCGTCGGCGCCTGCGTCCTCCCCCGGGGGTGTGATCGGTACCAGCAGTACTTCGCTGCCGTCGCCGGTCTCGTCGTGCGCTCGCCACGCCGGTCCCAGCGGCTCGCCGGTCCGGTACCGTCCGGCGACCAGATCCCCACGCTGCACGGACAAGGCCCCGCCCTCCCTCGTCATCAGGTCCCTGCTGTCTCGAGTTGTTGCACCGCTTGTTACGCCCGCGGCTGGCACCGCGGCTTACTGCACCGCGACCTGCGGGCCGCCCTGCTTCGCCGCGCTGGTGGCGGCCGGCTTCAGCCACGACTGCGCCGACGCGTCCGTGGTGAGGTTGATGTAGAGCGACACCGCGTGGACCAGATACCGGTGGTCGGGCTGGATGTAGCCGTACTGCTGCGCGCTGCCGGTGTTCTTGCCGGATCCGCACACGTCCGCGCCGGGGCCGGACTTGGGGCACCAGATACCCCAGTCCTCGACGGTGAACGCGTTCTTGTTCTGCATGGTCTGGAACGCGGTCTTCGCGGTCTGCGCGTCCGGCAGCGGCAGGACCGCCATGTCCACCAGGATCCGGCCGGTGCTGTCGGTGTACGTGCCGATCGCTTGGTTCTGGCACTGGTACTGCGTCAGCAGCGCCTTCAACTGGGCACTCTCATAAGAGTTGACGCACTTGTCGGTCCAGCGGTTCGTCGCGGTGTACACCACGCCCTTGTCGTCCGTGAACGACACCGGCAGCAGCGCGTCCGGGATGAAGGCCGTCTGGTCCGTGGACGCCGTGTCCCAGGTCGTCGGGTCCGTGGAACTCGACGTGCTCGACGCGCTCGGGCTCGACGAGCCGGGCGTGCTCGAGCCCTGCGTCGAGTTCGGTCCGTTCGTCGGTACCGAACCCGAGGACGAGCCGGACGGCGAGTTGGGCGCCGCCGACTGGTTCGTGACCTGTCCGACCGGCGTGTTCGCGTTCTGATTGTTGTTTCCGCCGCCCCCGCCGGACAGGGCGATCGCCGCGACGACGCCGCCGACGAGCACCAGCGCGCCGACGCCGAGGCCGACGTTGCGCCCGGTGTTGTTCTTCGGCGCGGGCATCGGCGCGGTCTGGTAGCCGGAGCCCGGGCCCATCGGGCCGGTGGGGCCACCCGGCCCGAAAGGCATGTTCTGCGGCGGATAAGGAGTCTGCGAACCCCCGGTGAACCCCGAACCGACACCCGGCCCCGAATTCGGCCCGACCCCGCCGGGCATCCCGAACCCCGGCGCGCCCGGTATGCCTCCGCTGTTCGGGCCCAGAGGACCGACCGCGTCGGCGGCCATCGTCGGCGGCGCCGTGGAGACCATCCCGGGTATCGGCGTCCCCGCGCCGGGAGTACCGGTTCCCGGAGCACCGAACCCAGGGGTACCGAACCCAGGGGTACCGAACCCAGGCGTCCCCGACCCCGGCGTGCCGCTGTCCCCGTTCGTCCCCGCGACCATCGTCGCCGGCACCACGAACGGATTCGTCGGATTCGTCGCCCCGGGTATCCCCTCCAGCAGCGTCCCCGACCCCGGCGTCGCCCCGCTCAGCCGTTCCAACTCCGGCCGCGCCCGCGCCGCGTTCCAGCGCGCTGCGGGGTCCTTCGTGAGCAGCCCGCTGATCAGCGGTGCCAGCGCGGGTACCCGCGTCACCGGCGCCGTCTCCTCGAACAGGATCGCGGTCAGCACGCCGACCGCCGTGTCCCGGGTGAACGGCGAGCGGCCCTCGGCGGCGAAGTACAGGGTCGCGCCCAGCGAGAACAGGTCGGACGCGCCGTTGCTGGACTCGCCCCGGGCGCGCTCGGGCGCCACGAACTCCGGCGAGCCGACCAGGACGCCGGAGGCCGTCATCGTATGGTCGGACTCCTGGACCGCGATGCCGAAGTCGGTGAGCAGCACCCGGCCGTCCGTGGTGAGCAGGACGTTCGCCGGCTTCACATCGCGGTGCAGGATCCCGGCCGCGTGGCTGGCGGTCAGCGCGTCCAGCACGCCCAGGCCGATCTTGGCGACCTGCTCCTGGGGCAGCGGGCCGTACTGCTCGACGGCCTGCATCAGGTTCTGCGAGGGGATCAGGTCCATGACGATCCACGGCATGCCCTGGTCGGACACCATGTCGTGGACGGAGACGATGTGCGGGTGGTTGCGCATGCGCGCGGCGTTGCGGGCCTCGCGCTGGGCGCGGGCCAGCCGGTCGGCGCGCTCGGCGTCCGAGAGCATCGGCGGCAGCCAGACCTCCTTGACGGCCACCTCGCAGTCCAGCGACTCGTCGTAGGCCTTCCAGACCCGCCCCATGCCGCCCGCGCCGAGCCGTTCGAGAAGCCGGTACCGCCCGGCGACCAGGATCCCCTCCGCGCCGTGGCTGTCTTCTGCGTTCTCTTGATCCCCAGCCACCGCTGGCCCCTCCGTAATCCGACTTTACGCAGACCAGTGTGGCAGCACCGGCCGGTAGCCGCGACCACGTGCCCCACCTGTGTCCTACCCTGGACGGGTGTTGATCGCCGCCGCTGTCGTGCCGCACCCCCCGGTCCTCGTGCCCGAGGTCGCGCAGGGTTTTTCCCCCGACCTCGACTCGCTGCGCGCCGCCTGCGGCACCGCGGTCGGCCGCCTGTACGCGGCCGGAGCCGAGGAAGTGCTGATTGTAGGCGCCGGACCCCAGCAGGGTACCGAGGTCGTCTCGCGGGGGAGCTTCAGGGCCTACGGCGTCGATCTGGAGGTCGACGGCCGGTGGGATCCGGTCACGCGGAGCGCCGCGCCGATGACGCTGCCGTTCCTGATCGCCGCCTGGCTTCTGCGCGACCGGCCGGCCGAGCCGGTTCGGCGGCCGGTGATGGTGGACGAGCGCAGTGGGACGGTGACGGCGACGGCCCTCGCGAACAGCGCGACACGTCAGGCGATGTTGGTCCTCGGCGACGGAAGCGCCTCCCGAACCCTGCAGGCCCCCGGCCACTTCGACGAGCGCGCCGAATCCTATGACGCGGCGGTCGCGCGGGCCCTGGCCACCGGCGACGCCGCGGCGCTGGCTGGGCTCGAACCGGGGCTGTCGCGGGAACTGCACGTCGCGGGGCTCCCGGCGTGGTGGGTCCTGGCCGCCGCGGCGACCGCATCAGGAGTCGAATACGACGCCGACCTGCTCTACGACCAGGCCCCTTATGGCGTCGGCTACTTCGTCGCCACCTGGCTCGCGCGCTGACTCCGCCTTTCCTTGCCACACGGCAACGGCCGCGGCCACCATCGCTGGCGGCCGCGGCCGTGTTCCATCCCCCTCCGACGGCGCCCGCCGCTGAACCGGCGCCGCAGGCATGTCAGCCCAGCCGGTCCTTCGCCTGCTGGACTCCGGAGTCGATCTTCTCGTCGAAACGGTTCCCGGTGGCGCCCTTGGTCATCTCGCCGGCCTTGTCGGCGCCCTGGGCGACGTTGTCCTTGATGCTCTGGGTCATCCCGCCGCCGGAGGAGCCCTGGGCCGGGGCCCCGTCGTCGCCGACGCCGGGCGCGGCCTCGCCGGCGGCTGCCACCGGCGCGCCTTCGGACACCATGTCGGCCGCCTCGCCCTCGACGCCGCCAGGGGCGTTCATCGGGGCCTGAGCTGCCTGAGCTGCCTGAGCAGGCTGAGCCGTCTCGGCCGGCTGCGCCATGTCGGCCGGGGCCTGGGCGGCGGGCCCGTCGGCCTCGTCACCCTTCTTCTTGTCCATCATGTCGGAGACCTTGTCCTTGGCCTGACCGGCCACGTCCCCGGCCTTGTCCCAGGCCTGCCCCGCCACGTCGCCGGCCTTGTCCGCGGCTTCGCTCACCTTGCTCTTGAAAACATCGAAGATGCCCATGTCGCCTGCGTTTCCTTCCGTGGAGGGGGAACCTTCCCCCAAGTGGATCACGGCGGCAGTCACCTGTCGAGCCGAGTCCGTCACGGTCTGTGACAGTGCTCGGTCGCCTGGTCCGCGGGTCCGGGGCGGGATGGGAGAATCGGTCGGGTGAGCGCAGCTTGGTTGCCGGCATGAACACGGCCACAGTCCCGGTGATCGCGGTGGTCGGCCCGACCGCCTCCGGCAAGTCCGACCTCGGCGTCGCGCTGGCCGAGGCGCTGCACGGCGAGGTGGTCAACGCCGACTCGATGCAGCTGTACCAGGGCATGGACGTGGGCACCGCGAAGCTGACGGACGCCGAGCGCCACGGCGTGCCGCACCATCTGCTCGACGTCTGGCCGGTGACCCGCACCGCGAACGTCGCCGAGTACCAGACCCTGGCGCGCGTCGAGGCGGACCGGCTGATCGCCCGGGACCGGCCGCCGGTCTTCGTCGGCGGCTCCGGGCTGTACCTGCGCGGCGCCCTGGACGAGTTCGAGTTCCCCGGCACCGACGGCCTGATCCGCGAGCGCCTGGAGGCCGAACTCGCCGAGGTCGGCTCGTTCGTGCTGCACCAGCGGCTGAAGGAGCGGGACCCGCAGGCCGCCGAGACGATCCTGCCGTCGAACGGCCGGCGCGTCGTGCGCGCGCTGGAGGTGATCGAGCTGACCGGCGGCCGGTTCACCGCGACGCTGCCCGAGCACACCGACCACTACCCCGGCACCGTGCACCTCGGCCTGGACGTCGACCGGCCCGCGCTGGACGAGCGCATCGCGCTGCGCGTGGACCGCATGTGGGACGCCGGGTTCGTGCAGGAGGTGCGGGACCTGGAGCCGCGGGGGCTGCGCGACGGCCTCACCGCGAGCCGAGCCCTCGGCTATGCCCAGGTCCTGCGTTTCCTCTCGGGAGAGTGCACAGAGGAACAGGCCAAGGAGGAGACCGTGCGCGCCACCAAGCGGTTCGCGCGGCGGCAGGACTCCTGGTTCCGCCGGGACCCGCGCGTGCACTGGCTGCGATACGACCGTTCCGACCTGGTGGAGGCTGCGCTCGATAGGATCGGAGCATGATCCTCGACGGCCTGCCGGCCTCCACCCCGCTGACCAAGGGGCACGGCACCGAGAACGACTTCGTCATCGTCCCGGACCCGGACGGCGCTCTGTCGGAACAGCTCACGTCCGCGCGGGTCGCGGCGCTGTGCGACCGGCGGGCCGGGATCGGCGCGGACGGCGTGCTGCACGTGGTCCGCACTGCCAATACGCCGGGCTATGAAGACCAGGCGGCGGAGGCGGAGTTCTTCATGGACTACCGCAACTCCGACGGCAGCGTGGCCGAGATGTGCGGCAACGGAGTCCGCGTCTTCGCGCTGTACCTCACTGCGTACGGCTACGTAAAGGGCGGCGTTTTAGGGGAGCCGGTGGAGTTCGCCGTAGCGACGCGCGGCGGGATCAAGCGGGTGACGCTCAAGGCAACCGGTGAGAACACCGCAGACGTCACCGTCGATATGGGTGTCCCTGTGTTCCCCACAGAGCGCGGAGCTGTGACGGTCGACGTAAAGGGAACGCCTAAGGCGGCCGTGGACGTGGACATGGGGAATCCGCACGCTGTGGTCTTCGTGGGTTCTACCGCGGATGCCGGCCCTCTATACGAGATGCCCACAGTGCTCCCTACGGGGATCTACACAGAGGGCGTCAATGTGGAGTTCGCCGCAGACGTCTCTCCGCACCACCTCGCTATGCGCGTCTACGAACGCGGCGTCGGCGAGACCCGCTCCTGCGGCACCGGAGCCTGCGCGGTGATGATCGCCGCCGCGCGCCGCGACGGCGCGCAGGCCGGGACCGAGTACACCGTGGACGTCCCCGGCGGCCGGCTGCGCTTCGTCGAGCGCGCCGACGGCCACCTGGAGATGACCGGCCCCGCGGCGCTGGTCTACGACATCGCACCCCCCGACATCATGCCCATTGACCGAGCGAACCGGTGACGGAGTCCCGCTGACATGTCGAACACCGCTCCGTACGACGCTCTGCTCCTGCTGTCCTTCGGCGGTCCCGAAGGACCGGAGGACGTGGTGCCCTTCCTGGAGAACGTGACCCGCGGCCGCGGCATCCCGCCGGAGCGGCTGAAGGAGGTCGGGGCCCACTACTTCGAGTTCGGCGGCGTGAGCCCGATCAACCAGCAGTGCCGCGACCTGATCGCCGCGCTGCGCCAGGACTTCGCCGAGACCGGACTGAAGCTGCCGATCTACTGGGGCAACCGGAACTGGACGCCGTTCCTCGCCGACACCCTGGCCGAGATGGAGGCCGACGGCGTGCGGCGCGCGCTCGTGGTGTTCACCAGCGCGTACTCCTCCTACTCCGGGTGCCGGCAGTACCGCGAGGATCTGGCGCGCGCGCTGGAGCAGTCCGGCACCTCGATCCAGTTCGACAAGATCCGGCCGTACTTCAACGACCCCGGGTTCGTGGAGCCGATGGCGGACGCCGTCGGGGCGGCGGTCGCCGGACTCCCGGAGAGCGCGCGCCTGGCGCCGCGTCTGGTGTTCGTCACGCACTCCCTGCCGCGCACGTACGCCGAGACCTCCGGTCCCATCGGCGGCGCGTACGTCTCCCAGCACCTGGAAGTGGCGCGCCTCGTGGCCGAGGGCGTCTCTCGCCGCACCGGCCTGGTGCTGCCGCACGAACTCGTCTTCTGCTCGCGCAGCGGCCCGCCGCAGACGCCGTGGCTGGAGCCGGACGTCAACGACCACCTGCGCGACATCAACGCGCAGGGTGCCACCGGCGCGGTGCTCGCCCCGATCGGCTTCGTGTCCGACCACATGGAGGTCATCTACGACCTCGACACGCAGGCCGCCGAGACCGCGCAGGAGATCGGGCTGCCGATGGCGCGCGCCGCCACGGTCGGCACCGATCCGCGCTTCGTGGCCGCGCTGCGGCGCCTGGTGCTGGAGCGGGCGGCGGTGGCGCGCGGGGACAGCGAGGGCGACTCGCTGTCGAACGTGGTCGGCCGGCTGCGGGCGTTCCCGGACGTGTGTCCCCTCAACTGCTGCCCGAATCCGCGCGCGCCGCTCCCGGCGGTGGCGGGGGAGGACTGAGTACTCCCTCGCTGCGCACCACGCACCGAACCCAGGAAGGCCCTGCCCACTCATGTCCGAGAACGCCGATTCCCCCAATCCCAAGGACCTGCTGGAACTGGCGGTGCGGCTGGCCGCCGAGGCGGGACGCCTCCTGGTCCAGGAGCGTCCGCGCGACCTCGGTGTGGCCGACACCAAGTCCAGCCCCACCGACATCGTCACCGTCATGGATCAGCGTTCGGAGAAGCTGATCGTGGAGGGCATCCTCGCCGAGCGCCCCGACGACGGCATCCTCGGCGAGGAGGGCTCGGACCGCGAGGGCACCTCCGGGGTGCGCTGGGTGATCGATCCCATCGACGGCACTGTGAACTACCTCTATGAGATCCCTCTGTGGGGCATCTCCATCGGCGTGGAAGTCGACGGCGAGACGGTCGCCGGTGTGGTCGAGATCCCGATGCTGCGCGAGACCTTCACCGCCTTGCGCGGGCATGGCGCCTACCGCAACGGTCAGGCGATCCGTGCGTTCAGTGCACAGTCGGAGGGGAAGCCGGTCCCGATGGACCGCGCGCTGATCGCGACGGGCTTCGGGTACGCGGCCCAGCGGCGTGCGGTGCAGGGCGCGATCGTCGCCGACCTTCTGCCGAAGGTGCGGGACATCCGGCGCGGCGGTTCCGCGGCGCTCGACCTGTGCTCGGTGGCGTGCGGGCGCGTGGACGGCTACTTCGAGCGCGGCGCGAAGCCGTGGGACCTGTCGGCCGGCTCGCTGATCGCGCAGGAGGCCGGCGCGAAGGTCGGGGGACTACACGGAGCGGCCGCCTCCGACGAGATGACGGTGGCGGCCGCTGACGGGCTGTTTGAGGCTTTGTGCGCGTTTCTCGAGGGCCATCGTATTGACGATGGAGGGGATACCGTGCGGGACTCCTGAGGGGTTGAGGGAGTGAGTCCCCGCCTTCCTGCCGGGGTATCCGGTCAGGCGGCGCGGGGGAGGTCGTCGCGGACCTCCACGTGGTGGTTCGCGGCGATCCGGAGCAGGTTGTCCAACTCGGCCTGTTCCACCTGGACCGCGTACGCGTCCTCGGCGATCATCGCACCTTGCAGGCGGGACTTCGTCTCGCGGATACGCTGGGTCAGGCCGGTGACGAATTCGAGCATGGTCTCTCTCCTGCGGGGGTGACGCTAGGGGGCTTCGTGCCTTCTGCCCGGCATCTTTGCCACGGAAACTTTGGATCACCTGAGAAAACCCTGTGATCATGAGACGTTTCTCACTTACTCGGTGTTTACGCGATGACCAGGCATGATGACCTCAGGACCGAAGATTGCTTGCCGTACTTAGGGAGAGCGCGCTGTGCGGGTGCTGGTCGTTGAGGACGAGCAGGTGCTGGCCGACGCCGTGGCCACCGGGCTGCGCCGGGATTCCATGGCCGTGGACGTCGTCTACGACGGCGACGCGGCGCTGGAACGCATAGCCGTCAACGACTACGACGTGGTCGTGCTGGACCGCGATCTGCCGCTGGTGCACGGCGACGACGTCTGCCGGCACATCGTGCACAGCGGTTTGTCGACCAGGGTCTTGATGCTGACGGCGGCCGGCGACGTCGCGGACCGGGTCGAGGGGCTGACCCTCGGCGCCGACGACTACCTCTCCAAACCCTTTGCGTTTCCGGAGCTGATCGCGCGCATCCGCGCTCTGGGCCGCCGCGCGGTCCCGGCGCTGCCGCCGGTGTTGGAGCGCGCGGGGATCCGCGTGGACCCGAGCCGGCGAGAGGTGTTGCGCGACGGGCGGTTGGTGCCGCTGTCTCCTAAGGAGTTCGCGGTACTGGAGGTGCTCATGCGTGCCGATGGTGCGGCTGTGAGTTCTGAGCAGTTGCTGGAGAAGGCGTGGGACGAGAACGCCGATCCGTTCACGAACGTGGTGCGCGTCACGGTGATGACCCTGCGGCGCAAGCTCGGTGAGCCGCCGGTGGTGTTGACGGTCCCGGGCGCCGGATACCGGATTCCGTGATGCAGGACGTTCAAGGTATTCAAGGCCTGATGGCGGGCGACTCGGGAGCGGTCGACAGCACCTACGGCGGCGAGGCCGGGCCGGCGCCGGTGCCCCCGCGCCCCGGGCGGCGCGGCCTGACGATACGGCTGCGGATGACCATCGCGTACGGCGCGGCGGTCTTCCTCACCGGAGCGGTGCTGATCATCACGGCCTACTTTCTGTTCCGGTGGCGGTTGACCCACCCCAACAAGGACCTTGCCCCTCCGCCCGGCTGTCCGGTGCTCAAGCCCAAGGAATACCCGGGACAGGCGGCCTATTGCGATTCGGTGAAGAACAAGCAGATCCTCAGCCAGATCGACAAGCCGTTGATCATCGTGCTGCTGATCTCCGCGGTGGTGGCGGTTCTGATCGGCTACTTCCTGGCCGGCCGGTTCCTGCGTCCGATCAACCAGATCACGCGCACCGCGCGCCGGGTCGCCAGCCGTCCGGACCGCGCGCTGCACGCCCGCATCGACATGGAGGGCCCGCAGGACGACGAGCTCGTCACCCTGGCGCAGACGTTCGACGGCATGCTGGACCGGCTGGACCACGCCTTCGAGGGCCAGCGGCGGTTCGTCGGCAACGCCTCGCACGAGCTGCGCACGCCGCTGGCGATCAACCGCACGCTGCTCGAGGTCACGCTGATGGACCCGGACGCCTCCGAGCAGACCCGGCAGCTGTGCCACACGCTGCTGGCCACCAACGAGCGCAGCGAGCGCATGATCGAGGGCCTGCTGCTGCTGGCGAGGGCGGACAACGAGCCGACCAACCGGGAGGACATCGACCTCGCGGAGGTGGCGTACCGGTCGGTGACGCAGTGCGAGATGGAGGCGGCCGAGCGGCACGTCGCGATCCGCACGTCGCTGCAGCCGGCGGCGGTCTCCGGCGACGGGATCCTGATCGAGCGGATCGCGATGAACCTGATCCAGAACGCGCTGCGCCACAACATCGGCGCCGGCGGCTGGGTGGACGTGCTCACCTACGACCGCTCGAACGACGTCCCGGGCCACGGCCTGCTGGTGGTCGCGAACACCGGCCCGGAGGTGCCGCCGTACGCGGTGGAGACGCTGTTCGAGCCGTTCAAGCGCGGCTCGCAGCCGTCGGGCGCGTCCGCGGCGCGCGACCCGAAGGACAAGGGCGTCGGACTGGGACTGTCGATAGTGCGCTCCGTGGTGCGGGCGCACGGCGGCCGGGTCGCCGCCGAGCCGCGTCCGGGCGGCGGGCTCATCGTGCGGGTGTGGCTGCCGGTGCGGGTGTGACCGCCCGCCCTAAGATCGAAGCATGATTATCGCGTTCTCAGTGACCCCGATCGGTGTCGGCGAAGGTGTCAGCGAGTATGTCGCCGACGCGGTGCGGGTGGTGCGCGAGAGCGGCCTGCCCAACTCCACCGATGCGATGTTCACGAGCATCGAGGGGGAGTGGGACGAAGTGATGGCGGTGGTGAAGGCCGCCGTGGACGCGGTGGCCGCGAAGGCGCCTCGGGTGAGTGTGGTGTTGAAGGCGGACATCCGCGCCGGGGTCACCGACGGGCTGACGGCGAAGGTGGCCGCGGTCGAGGCGAAGCTGGCCGAGGGCTGATTCGCCGGGGATGCGCCGAGGCACGCCGGTGATGCGCCGGAGTCCCGGCGGTGCGCCGGGGATGTGCCGGTGCCCGGAAGTGCGCCAGGTATGTGCCGGCGATGCGACGTGCTGGCGGCGAGCCGGAGACGCGCTGGGGTTGTGTCGCTTGTGCGCCGGAGATGCGCCGGTGACGCGCCGGCGCTCGGTCCCGGATCCGGCGGAATACTCCGATCCAGTGGTTTTTGAGCGTGGCGGCCCCGGTCCCGCCTCGCGAACGGGTGAGTAAGCGCTGTGGCATTTTCCCGATATGTCGGCTTCGGCGGGAAGATCGGCAGTGTGCTGAATCACCTTCACCCCATCCCGCGCCGGGTCCGGCGGGCCGTCGTCGCCGTGGTGGCCGCGGCCCTGGCGTTCGTCGGCATCGCGGGTCCCGCCGACGCGCACGTGCGGCTTTCCCACCAGGTCGACATCACGGCCGTGGAGCCGCTGACGTACGACGTCGACACGCACGGCGTCCTGGCCGCCGGCGTCGTCCACCTCCGGTTCGAGAACCGCGGCGCCGATCTGCACCAGGCGCAGCTGTTCCGGCTCAACGACGGTGTCACGTTCGCGCAGTGGCAGGCGGACATCCACGGCCCCAACGCGAACGCGGCGCTGTTCGCGGACGGGGTGCCGACCGGAGGCGCGAATCCCGTCGTCCCGCCGCACGGCCGGCAGGACGTGTGGGACGTCCTGCGGGGCGGCACCTACGTCGTGACCTGCTTCGTGCCCGGCCCCGGCGGCGTGCCGCACATCTTCCTGGGCATGTACAAGTCCTTCGACGTCCAGGGCACGGTGCCGGAGTGGGCCGCGGCCGACGACCGGGAGGCCGCGCAGTCGTCCTTCGTGATCCGGGGCCACGACCTCACCTACACGATGCCGCCGTACCTGGTGCGCGGCACCGTGGTCCGGTTCGAGGACACCGACGCCGCCGACGACCACGAGGTCAACCTGGGCAAGCTGCTGCCGGGCAAGACGGTCGACGACGCCAAGGCGTGGTTCGTCGCCTCCTCCGCCACACCGCCGGTGAACCCGGGTCCGCCGCCGTTCACCTTCGAGGGCGGGCACGGAGCCGTCGCGCCGGGCCACGGCGGCTGGTTCAAGGTCCAGGCCGACCCGGGGCGCTACATCGCCTTCTGTCTGGTGCCGGACGACCAGACCGGGCTGCCGCACGCGGCCATGGGGATGGTCGTCGGAGTGACGGTTCTCGGTTGATCTCTCGGTTGATCTCTTAGCGGTTTCCTCACTCCGTGAGGAGTTCCGCCATAGCGTTGCGCAGTTGCCCCCAAGGGAACTGCGCAACGCCCTCGTCCGGCTGGATGAAGCGGACGCCGCTCTCGAAGAGCAGCTGCGCGTGGCCGTCGAAGGCCGGGTGCTTCTGCAGCTCGTCCTTGGCCCACACGGTTGCCGCGATCGGCACGCCCGCGCCCAGGTTCTCGTTGAGGATTCCGAGGACCAGGGTGTCGGAGATCCCCAGGGCCCACTTGTTCAGGGTGTTGAACGTCGCCGGCGCGACCATGATCGCGTCCGGGGACGGCAGCACGTCCGGTTCCCCCGGCTGGCGCTGCTCCACCCGGACCGGATAGCCGGTCGCGATCGAGACCGCCGCGGGATCCAGGAAGCGTTCTCCGGCCGGCGTGCACAGCACGCACACGGTCCAGCCGTCGGCCTGCAGGCCCGGTACCGCCTCGGGGTGGGACAACAGCTCGGCCGCGGGCGGCGCGCCGCAGGCGACGAGGTAGAGCACTGGCACAGGGAACCTCCCGGCTCGTCGGGGACATTCTGTCGTCCGTACGCGAACGCCACGGCGCCGGGGCGGACGATGGACCCGCATTCGGGATGTTCCTCATTGACCGCATTGTGAGGCCTGGCATGGTGACCTACGAGCAGGAACCCGACGGCGGGCGGATCCGCCGGCTGCGCAAGCGTGCCAGCCTGACGCAGTCCGAGTTCGGACAGCTCATGGGTCGCTCCCAGGGCTGGGTGTCGGGGATCGAGAACGGCGACCTGGAGCTCGATTCGGTGACCCTGATCGTACGCGCCGCGAGTGTCCTGAAGGTCTATCCCAACGAAATCACCGGACGCCCCTACGACCCCGGCACCCCCGCCGAGGACCGCGGGCACCGCGCGATCCCCGCCATCCGGCGCGTGGTCTCCCGGCACGACCTCCCGCCGGACTGGCCGGTGGAGCCGCGGTCGCGCCGGGAGTTGGAGGCCGCGGTGGAGCACCTGGCGGTGCTGCGCATGGCGGCGCGCTACGCCGATCTCGGAGAGGCCGCGCCGAACCTCATCCGGGAGATCCACGCCGCGGCTTACGTGGCCCCGGCGGGCGAGGAGTCGGAGCGATTACACGGCCTCCTCGCGCGCGCCTACAAGGAAGCCGACACCGTCGCCCACGAACTGGGCTACGACGACCTCTCCACGCTCACCACAGAGCGTTTCCGCGCCGCCGCGGACCGCGCCGGGGACCCGTGCCTGACAGCGGTCTTCGACTACCTCCGGGTGCGCGACCTGTGGGCCGCCGACCTGTGGCCCGACGCGCTGGACCTGATCGACGGCGCGATCGGCTTCGTCGGCGAACCGCGCCGGAAGGAGCAGGCGTCGGTGTGGGGCTCGCTCCAACTCCGCGCGGCGATCACCGCGGCGCTGTCGTCCAAGGAGGACGAGGCGTGGCAGCGGATCCGCCTGGCCGACGAGACCGCGCACCGCCTCGGCGAGGGGTACGACCCGTACAAGCTCGCCTTCTGCCCGGCCAACGTCGAACTGCACAAGCTCGCCGTGGCCGTGGAGATCCGGGACGGGGCGCGCGCCGTCGCGCTGGCGTCCCAGACCAGGATGCCGGCGAACTTCCCGGCCTCCCGCCGCGGCCGCTTCCACCTGGACGCCGCCCGCGGCTGGATCTACTACGGCGGCTACGACCAGGCGCTGGACGAGATCGAGCGGGCCGAGCGCATCGCCCCGCTGCTGGTGCGGAACAACCCGGTCGCCAAAGCCGCCGTGCGCTCGCTGCTGAGCCACGAGCGGCGCAGCCAGCGGGAGCGGCTGCGGCGCATGGCGGGGCGGATGCACATCTCTTGAAGCGGCCTCAGGGGCGCGTCCAGGGAGAAGGCGCGCAGCGGGTTCGCTCTATGAGCGCGGGATGACCGTCCGCCCCGTCAGTCGATGCGCCGCAGTTCTTCCCGGTACCGCTTGCCGTTGGCCACGTAGCGGGCGACCGCGTCGTCGAAGCTGCCCGGCGGCACCGCGTTCTCGCGGATCTTCGCCGGGACGCCGAGGGCCATCGCGCCGGAGGGGACTTCCACGTTGTTGCTCACGACAGCGTTCGCCCCCACCAGAGCTCCCGTACGCACCACGGCTTGGTGCAGCACCACGGAACCCGATCCGATCAGACAGCCGTCCTCCACCACGCACCCCTCCAAATGTGCGATGTGACCAACGACACAGTCCGATCCGATCACTGTGGGCAAGGTCTCAGTGGCGTGCACGACTGTGCCGTCCTGAATCGACGTACGGTCGCCCACGGTGATCCGTCCGTAGTCGCCCCGCAGTACCGCACCAGGCCATACTGTGCTGCCGGCACCGACGCTGACCTGGCCGATGACGGTCGCGTCCGGGTGGATGTAGGCCTCGGGGTGGATTTCCGGCACTGCGTCGCCGATTGCGTAGACGGCCATGGTTCGTCATCCTTCCTGGGTGTGGCTGCTGTGATGTCCGGAACGAAACGGGACGAGATGGGACGTATGGGGTGGCGGATCAACCCTCCGGATCACCTGTTCGGGTCTGTTCCGGGGTGTCGATTGCGTAACGGGTCTTGAAGTACGGCACAATCTGCGCTTCAGCGGGCACAATTGCGCTCCTTTCCGCGTTACTGCGCTGACGGCGAAACGCCGACGGCGCCCGAGCGCAGACGGTAGCGCACCGCTTGTGCCGGCCGCGTCGGGGCGCCACCGCCGTCGCCGCACTGAACACAGCACAAACACGACGACGAAACAGCCGTCAGGGGAGAGGGATCAAGAATGGCTACCGACTACGACACACCGCGCAAGACCGACGACGACCTCAACGAGGACAGCCTGGAGGAGTTGAAGGCCCGCCGCACCGACAAGGCTGCGGGCCTGGCCGACCTGGACGAGGGCGACAACGAGTCGCTCGAACTCCCCGGCGCCGACCTGTCCAACGAGGAACTGTCGGTGCGTGTGCTGCCACGGCAGGCGGACGAGTTCACGTGCACCAGTTGTTTCCTGGTGCACCACCGCAGCCAGCTGGCGCGCGAAAAGGGCAACGAGATGATCTGCAAGGACTGCGCCTGACCGCGTCGTCGCGAGGTAGTCTCTGCGCCCCTGGGCCCCGCGTTCGCGGGGCCTTTACCTTTGTGGCGCCTATATGGGCTCTGAGAGGGCTCTACGGGCTCTGCGGAGCCCGTAGCGGACGGTCTGGAGGCTCCATCGGGGGAGAGGGCCTCGCCCAGGATCTGTGCCCGACCCGGCGCGGGTCAAGGAATGCCGCCGGAAGTTGCTGCGAACGGGCGAGTAACGCGGGGGTGGTGTGCGCGGGCTGGTGCGCAGGCTGGTGCGCGGACCTCAGCGTGCGGAGAGCACTTTCACGAGCTTGTCCGGCCGCCGCGTCGACAGGTACAGGTACGGCGTCGGGTCCTCGGGGTCTGTGACGTCCACCTTTACGGCGGTGCTCACATAGCCGCGCAACAACATGAACGCGCGCGCGTCGGCCTCCGTGGTGCGCAGCCGTCGGGCCGCCTCGGCGTCCAGGGCGGTGGCTGCCCCGAGCGCCGTGAGAGGCAGACGTGCCGGGCCGGCTTCCAGGAACCCGTCGTGGACGCGCACTCCGACGCGTCCGTAGGCGACGACCAGTGCACCGCACAGGGCCGCCGTGACGATCGCCGCGACGAGGGCCGCAGCCGGGTTCACACGGAGAAAGACGAGCCCGCCCATGATGCCGGCCATCGCGGTGACCGCCCACCAGCCGGCGGGCGCGGTGAGGCGTTCCTCGTAAGTGCTGGCCTTGGCCTTGTCTGCCATGCCGACAATCTCCCACATCCTTCTGAGGAGACCGTCACCGGTCCTGGACCGCCCCCTCCCTTCCGGCACCGGCCGCGTCCCATCCGGGGATCTCGGTGATGGTGCCGGGCTCGACGTCCCACTCCCGGCCGCCGCCGGGCGGGCGGAGCCAGGCCCGGGCGCGGGTGTAGGCCATCAGTCGGCCGATCCGGCCGGTAGCGTCGCGGACGAGGGCGCCGATCTCCGGGAGGTCGTCCGTTTCAGGGCTCTTCATGGACTTCATACCCAGGAAGGTAGGACGCGGCCGCGACCTGGATATCAGCCACGGTGATACGAGACGGATACGGAGGGTGTCCGTGGGGGGTGTCGATCGATTTCCGTCTGGATGTGAGCGTGGCCACGCCGATCGGACGGGCCGGGGTCGTGCCGGTAGATTCCTCATCGTGAGACCTGCCTCCACGACTCCGCCGGCCGACGCCGTGATGCCGGAAAAGCACCCGAACGCCCCCGCACCGGGCACCAAGCTCGGCTCGCACTACTCGCGCTGCTTCGGCTGCGGTGACGACGCGCTGGGCGGCCTGCGGGTGTCCTCGACGGTCGGTGAGGGACTGAGCGTCACCACCGAGTTCACCGTCACCGACAACCACCAGGGCGCGCCCGGCCTGGCCCACGGCGGCCTGCTCGCCCTCGCCTTCGACGAGGCGCTGGGCGCCGTGAACTGGCTGATCGGCGCGATCGCCGTCACCGGCCGCCTGGAGACCGACTACCTGCTGCCGGTGCCGGTCGGCACCACGCTGCACATCACCGCGCAGTGCGACGGCATCTCCGGTCGCAAGATCTACACCTCGGCCGTCGGCCGCCTGGACGGGCCCGAGGGCGAGGTCGCGGTCCGGGCGACCGCGATCTTCATCCAGGTCGAGGTCGACCACTTCCTGAACAACGGCCGCCTGGAGGACGTGCAGGAGGCCATGCACGACCCCGAGCAGCTGCGGGCGGCGCGCGCCTTCGAGGTCAACCCGTAGTGCCCGGGGTCGACGTCCTCATCCGGCGGCTCGACGACGCCCTGCCGCTGCCCTCGTACGCCCATCCGGGGGATGCCGGGGCCGATCTGCTGACCACCGTGGATGCCACCCTGGCCCCCGGCGAGCGGGCCGTGCTGCCCACCGGCGTGGCCATCGCGCTGCCCGACGGCTACGCCGCCTTCGTGCACCCGCGCTCGGGCCTGGCGGCGCGCTGCGGGGTCGCGCTGGTCAACGCCCCGGGCACGGTGGACGCCGGATACCGCGGCGAGATCAAGATCATCCTGGTGAACCTGGACCCGGTGCACCCGGTGACGCTCAAGCGGGGCGACCGGGTGGCGCAGCTTGTAGTACAAAGGGTCGAGAGGGCGGTCTTCCACGAGGTCGCCGAACTCCCGGGCTCGCACCGCGGTGACGGCGGTTTCGGTTCGACGGGCACGGCTGCGGGAACACCTGCCTAGGCCCCGCACGTTTCCCGGAGAGAGGCCGAGTGACGGTACTCTCACCGAGGTCTCGCGTGACGACCGTGTACCAACCGGCTCTTGGCTGAGCCGGGCTAGAACCGTGTCCGTCGGCGTGGCCTTGCCGGCCCTGGCGGCCGGGGCGGGTGGCGCCCCGTGGAGTAGAGCGTTGCGTCCGTAAGGACGCAGAGATAGAGAGAGTGGGAAGCCGTGGTTTTCCGACGCGGACAGAAGGGCGACGCGGACCGCCGCGACAAAGTGAGCGAGGCGGACGCCTACGGCGACCTGAGCGAGATCAAGGACGAGGAGCGCAAGATCAGCCTCGCCGATGTCTCGCGGGCTGCGGGCCCCTGGGACTTCAACGAGGTCGAGGACCCCAAGGCCGGCCGTGTCGACCTCGGCGCGCTCCTGGTGCCGGCCGTGGAGGGCATGGAACTGCGGCTGGAGATGGCCGACGCCGAGCAGGTGATCGCGGCCACGGTCGTGGCCCGGCAGTCGGCGGTGCAGCTGCAGGCGTTCGCCGCGCCGCGCAGCGAGGGCATCTGGGCCGAGGTCCGCGCGGAGATCGCTCTGGAGATCTCCAAGCAGGGCGGCACCGTCGACGAGCGCGAGGGACCCTTCGGCATCGAGCTGCGGGCCCAGGTGCCGGTGCAGGCGCCGGACGGCAGCCGCGGCATCCAGCTGGTCCGCTTCATCGGCGTGGACGGCCCGCGGTGGTTCCTGCGCGGCGTGGTGTCCGGGCAGGGCGCGGTGCAGCCCAAGGAGGCGCTGGACATAGAGCACGTGTTCCGCGACACCGTGGTCAGCCGCGGCAACTCCCCGATGGCCCCGCGCGACCCGATCCCGCTGCGGATGCCCGCCGAGGCGCAGCAGGCCATGCAGCAGCAGGCCGCGCCGGAGGACGCCGAGGGCAACCAGTACGAGCAGGGCGACCTGAACCCGTTCATGCGCGGGCCGGAGATTACCGAGCGGCGGTAGGCAGAGCTCACCGGGCGGCGGTAATCCGCTCCCCGGGGTGATTGGTGGGCCGAGCAGTCCTGTTTGGTACAGCTCGGCCCGCTACAGTTCGCAGTATGTCCTTGGAGAGCGGCCAGCGTGCCGAACCGATGAGCCGGCCCCGGCACGCGGCGCCGGGCACCGAGGCCGGCGGCGACCGGGCTGCCTTCGACGAGGTCGGATCCTCGATCCTGGACGGCGCCGCCGAGGCGCTGACCGGCGACGGGATCCCCGGCCAGGCCGAGCGCGACGCGCAGGCCAAGCAGGCCGAGACCAAGGCCTATGAGGACGCCGTCAAGAAGGCGTTCGGCGGCAAGATGGGGATGGCCGACGCCGGACTCCCGGCGATCTGCTTCCTGATCGTCTACACCGCGACCAACAACCTCAACCCGGCCGTCATCGGCTCGGTGGCCGTGGCGCTGGTGATGTTCGTCATCCGGCTGCTGCGCAAGGAGACCCTGCAGCACGCGCTGTCCGGCCTGTTCGGCGTCATCGTGTGCGCGGCGTTCGCGAAGTTCTCCGGCCACGCGCAGAACTACTACCTGCCGGGCATCCTGATCAACCTCGGCTCGTTCCTGCTCTTCTCGATCACCGCGCTGGTGCGCTGGCCGATCGCGGGCCTGATGATCGGCCCGATCACCGGCGAGATGACCACCTGGCGCCAGGTGCCCGGGCGCCTGAAGGCGTTCACCAAGGCCACGTGGCTGCTGGCCGGGCTGTTCGCGGTGAAGCTCGCGGTGCAGGTGCCGCTGTACCTGACGCACCACACGACGGCGCTCGGCGTGGCCCGGCTCGCGCTGGGCTACCCGCCGTACCTCGCGTGCCTGTATGTCGCGTGGCAGTGGATCAAGAACGCGCCGCCGCCGGTGATGCCGGTGACGGACGAGGACGAGTCCGACGGCGCGGCGGCTGCGGAGACCGCGGGAGCGGCCGCGGCCGAGCAATAGCTCGCCAACGCTTAAGCGGAACTCACAAGGGAGCCCCTACGCAGGGGCTCCCTTTGCGCGCATGCCCTCCACGACGAGCGCGGCGATCTGGGTCCCGACGGCGTCGGAGTCGACCTGCGGCCGCTCCGGGTCGCGGGCCAGCCGCAGCCCGGCCGACAGCGCACCGAACAGGGCGTGGCGCAGGACGTCGGAGGCCACGTCGGCGCGGAGTTCGCCGGCCGCCTGCCCGTCCTCGATCAGCTCGTCGATGCGGGCGACCAGATCGTCGACGTCCTCGGTGTGCGGAGTCCGCAACACGATCGGGTAGTCGGCGCCGATCCTGGCCAGTTCCCGAATCAGCCGCGCCAGGGTCGCGGCCGCGCCGTCGCCGGCGGCCTGCGCGTGGCCGAGGGCCGCGGCGAACTCCTTGGCCGCCTCGTGGCCGATCGCCTCGATCAGTGCCACCTTGGTCGGGTAGCAGCCGTAGACGGTCGGACGGGCCACCTGGGCCTCGTCGGCGACCTGCTGCATGCTCGCCGTCGGATCGTCGGCCAGGACGCGGGCCGCGGCCAGGAGGATCCGGCGCTGGGGAGCTCCCAAATGCTGTGGTTCCATCTCATTTGCCACCGTACAGATGCAAAGGTCCGCAGGAGCGAACTCCTGCGGACCTTTACGTGTACATCGCTATAGCGTTTCCGCTCAGGACGCGGACCCCGTAGCGGGGGAGAGCAGCTCTTCGAGCTCTTCCTCGCGGTCCACGTGCGCCACGAACAGCAGCTCGTCCAGCGCCGCCAGCGGCTCCTCGGCCGTCGGGATCAGCACCCGGCCGCCGCGGATGATGGTCACCAGCGCGGTGTCCTCGGGCCAGTCGACCTCGCCGACCGTGACGCCGACCAGCGCGGTGTCCTTCGGCAGGGTCAGCTCGACCAGGTTCGCGTCGCCCTGGCTGAAGCGGAGCAGGCGCACCAGGTCGCCGACCGAGACCGCCTCCTCGACCAGCGCCGAGAGCAGGCGCGGGGTGGAGACGGCGACGTCCACGCCCCACTTCTCGTCGAACATCCACTCGTTCTTGGGGTGGTTGATGCGGGCCACCACGCGCGGCACCCCGTACTCGGTCTTGGCCAGCAGCGACACGACCAGGTTGGCCTTGTCGTCGCCGGTGGCCGCGACCACCACGTTGCAGCGCTGCAGGGCCGCCTCGTCCAGCGAGGAGATCTCGCAGGCGTCGGCCAGCAGCCACTCGGCCGTCGGCAGGCCCTCCACCGCGATCCGCGACGGGTCGCGGTCGATCAGCAGGACCTCGTGGCCGTTCTCCAGCAGCTCCTTGGCGATGGAGTTGCCGACGTTGCCGGCTCCGGCGATTGCGACACGCATCAGGCGCCCGGTCCCTTCGCGAAAGCTTCCTCGACCCGGGCGACGTCCGCCGGGTGCACCATGACCTGCACCAGGTCGCCGTCCTGCAGGACGGTGTCGGAGGCGGGCAGCACGGCCTCGCCGAGCCGGGTCAGGAACGCCACCCGCTGGCCGGTGGAGTCCTCCAGCTTGGCCACCCGGTGGCCCATCCACGCCGGCGAGGTGTGCACCTCGACCAGCGCCACCTGGCCGCTGGGGTCGCGCCAGATCTCAGTGGAGCCGGTGGGCAGCAGCCGGCGCAGCATCTGGTCGGCGGTCCAGCGCACGGTGGCCACCGTGGGGATGCCCAGACGCTGGTATATCTCCGCGCGGCGCGGGTCGTAGATGCGCGCGCAGACGTTCTCCACACCGAAGTTCTCGCGGGCCACCCGCGCGGCGATGATGTTCGAGTTGTCGCCGCTGGACACCGCCGCGAAAGCGCCGGCGTCCCCTATCCCCGCCTCGGCGAGGGTGTCGCGGTCGAATCCGGCCCCGGTCACCCGGCGGCCGGCGAAGTGCGGGCTGAGCCTGCGGAAGGCCCCGGGGTCCTGATCGATGACCGCGACCGTGTGGCCGAGATCCTCCAGGCTGTGCGCCAGGGTGGAGCCCACCCGGCCACACCCCATGATGACGACGTGCACGTTCGACCCTCTCGGGAGACTTCGGACGACGGACTTTCGATGTTCGTAACTCGACGGTACTACGGGGCGTGAGCCCCTGTTTCCGGGCCCGGCGGTGAGCGGAGGCGACTACCCCTAGGCTGGCGATGTGAAACGACCTACTGACCGCCGCTCCGCCGCTCCCGCCGCCCCCGAACGCCGTTCCGGAGGCTCCGGCGGCGCCCGCCGCGCCACCGCGGAGCGCGGCCCCGGCGACGCGGTCGGCAGCCGGATCGAGGTCGAGGTCGGCCCGCCCGGACACGGCGGCTTCTGCGTGGCGCGGCACGAGGGGCGCGCGGTGTTCGTGCGGCACGCGTTGCCCGGGGAGCGGGTGGTCGCGGAGGTGACCGAGGGGGACTCCAAGGACTCGTTCTGGCGCGCCGATGCGGTGGAGGTCCTGGAGGCCTCCGAGGACCGCGTGGAGGCGCCGTGCGAATACGCGGGGCCGGGGATGTGCGGCGGCTGCGACTGGCAGCACGCGAGCTACGAGGCGCAGCTGCGGATCAAGGGCGAGATCGTCGCCGAACAGTTGCGGCGGCTGGCGAAGCTGGAGCGCGAGGTCGTCGTCGAGGAGGTCGCCTCGCCGTTCGGCTGGCGGACCCGGGTGCAGTTCGCGGTCGATCCCGAGGGGAACCTGGGATTCCGCAAGCACCGTTCCCATGAGGTGGTCCCTGTAGAGGAGTGCGCTATTGCGTCCTCCGGCGTGGACGAGGTCGGCGCTCTGCAGAGGAATTGGCCGGGCCTGGAGACGGTCGAGGTGATCGCCGCGACCGGCTCCGCCGACCGGGCTCTGGTGGTCACGCCGAAGCGCGGCGAGCAGATGCCTTATGTGGATGCTGACGTAAAGGTGTCGGTTCTGCGGGGCGTCTCCAGGAACACGCACATCTCCGGTGTGCAGCGCATCCATGGACGTCCTTATGTGCGCGAGGTCGCCGAAGGCCGCACCTGGCGGGTCAGCGGAAGCGGCTTCTGGCAGGTGCACCCGGCCGCTCCGGACGTCCTGACCGAAGCGGTTCTGGACTTCCTCAAGCCGCGCGCGGGCGAGTCCGCGTTGGACCTCTACTGCGGTGTCGGATTGTTCGCGGTGCCGTTGGCGGAGGCGGTCGGCGAGGACGGCAGCGTGCTGGCCGTGGAGCTGGACCGGCAGGCGGTCAAGGACGCCGCGCACAATCTCGGGTTCGTGGAGGACCAAGAGGAGAGCACGGAGTTCCCGTGGGTGGACCTCGTGGAAGGCTCTGTGGACGAGGTCCTCGCCGACGACAGCTATGCGCCGGACGCGGCCGACCTCGTGGTCCTGGACCCGCCGCGGGCCGGCGCCGGACGCGAGGTCTGCGCCCGCATCGTGGCTCTGGCGCCGCGCGCCGTGGCCTACGTGGCCTGTGACCCGGCTGCCCTGGCTCGCGATGTTGCTTACTTTGCGGACGCCGGCTACGAGCTGACCGGTTTGCGGGCGTTCGACCTGTTTCCCATGACCCGGCATGTGGAATGCGTGGCGCTCTTGGAACCCGCGCAGCGATAGCATCTACCCATCGCGACTGGCGCAGAACGCACGCTTTTCTCCGGGGATGTCTCCGGGGCGGAGTGTGTGGAGGTGGAAGCGACCACCGGGAAGCGATCGATGTAGCGGGCACCGCGCGCCTGGGTGTCCTTCCGGACGATGACGCCCGAGGAGGCATCACATGCACTCGCCCGCCATTCCCGAGCTTGCCCAGGAAGACCCGCAGATCGCCGGTCTGATCGAGGACGAAGCCCGCCGCCAGTACGAGAAGATCCGCATGATCGCGTCGGAGAACTACGTCTCCGCCGCGGTCCTGGAGGCTTCCGGCACTGTCCTGACCAACAAGTACTCCGAGGGCTACGCCGGCCGCCGCTATTACGAGGGCCAGCAGTTCATCGACCCGATCGAGACCATCGCGATCGACCGGGCCAAGGAGCTGTTCGGCGCGGCCCACGCCAACGTGCAGCCGTACTCCGGCTCGCCGGCGAACCTCGCGGTGTACCTGGCGTTCCTCAAGCCCGGCGACACCTTCATGGGGGCCGGCCTGGCCGCCGGCGGCCACCTCACGCACGGCTCGCCGGTGTCGGTGACTGGCAAGTGGTTCAACCCGGTGGCCTACGGGGTCTCCCGCGAGACCGGCATCGTGGACATGAACGAGGTCCGCGACCTGGCTCTGAAGGAGCGCCCGAAGCTGATCTTCTGCGGCGGCACGGCGATCCCGCGCACCATCGACTTCCCGGCCTTCGCCGAGATCGCCAAGGAGATCGGCGCGATCCTGGTCTCCGACATCGCGCACATCGCCGGCCTGGTCGCCGGCGGCGCGCACCCCTCGCCGGTGGGCTACGCGGACGTCATCACCACGACCACGCACAAGACCCTGCGCGGTCCGCGCGGCGCGATGATCCTGACCACCGAGGAGTACGCGACGCCGATCGACAAGGCCGTGTTCCCCGGCCTGCAGGGCGGCCCGCACAACCACACCACGGCCGGCATCGCGGTGGCCCTCAAGGAGGCCGCGCAGCCGGAGTTCAAGACCTACGCGGCGACCGTCGTGGCCAACGCCAAGGCGCTGGCCGCCGGGCTCACCGAGCGCGGCTGGGACCTGGTGTCCGGCGGCACGGACAACCACCTGATCCTGGCCGACCTGACGCCCAAGGGCGTCACCGGCAAGGTGGCCGCCAAGGCGCTGGACGCGGCCGGGATCGAGCTGAACTACAACTCGGTGCCGTTCGACCCGCGCAAGCCGTTCGACCCCTCGGGCATCCGGCTCGGCGCCGCCGCGATCACCACGCGCGGGCTGAAGCCGGAGCAGATGGGGCAGGTCGCGCAGTGGATGGACGAGACCGTGCAGGCCGCGGCCAAGGGCGACACCGACGCGTACCCGCGGATCGCCGGGCAGGTGCGGGAGCTGATGGCGCAGTACCCGATGCCGGGTTGGGCAGCGGTCTGATGTCGGACTAAGGGGCGCCCACAGCTGTGGGCGCCCCTTAGAGTTTCAGCGGGATGGGCGACTGCGCGGCTTGAGGCGGATGCCCGGCAGAGGCGGCGCGGGGATGCGCTCCTCGACTGCGTGCCCTGCGATGTCCGGGAAGCGCTCCAGGTTGCGCTTCTCCCAGTCATTGCGGGCTTCCTCGATGTCTTCATGAGTGCGCCCCACGAAGTTCCACCACATGACGATGTCCTCGCGGAACGGCTCGCCGCCCAGCAGGATCAGGTGTGCGCCGGCGCGGCTGGTGAGCGTCAGCTCGCTGCGTCCGGTGCCGAGGTAGAGGAGGGGCCCGGGAGGGACGTCGGTCTCGGCCACCGTGAGGTCCCCGTCGATGACCATCACCGCGTGCTCGTGGTAGTGGGTCAGCGGGATCGTCGCCGACGCGCCGGGGTTGACGGTGATGTCGGCGCCGACGATCGGGGAGTAGGTGGTCGCCGGGGAGGTGACGTCGTCCAGCGTCCCGAGGAAGACCAGCGCGCGCAGGCCGGGGAGTTCGTAGACCGGGAGGTCCCGGTGCTGCTCGAAGTGCGGGGCGGTGTCGCGGTGCGCTCGCGGCAGTGCGGTCCAGAGTTGCAGGCCGTGTCCGACCTGCCCCGCTTCGATGCCGAGCTCTGCTTCTACTGAAATCTCCGAGTGCGCGATGCCGCGGCCGGCGGTCATGATGTTCAGCTGGCGCGGCCGCACCACGACGTCGGAGCCGACGCTGTCGCGGTGCCGCACGTCGCCCTGGAACGGCCAGGTGACGGTCTGCAGGCCGATGTGCGGGTGCGGGTTGACGTTCATCGCCGAGGCCTGCGGCCCGAAGTGGTCCAGGAAGCACCAGGCGCCGACGGTGGGCAGCACGCGCTGCGGCAGGGCACGCATCACGTGCACGCCCCGGACGCCGCCGAGCGGGACGTCGCGGGCTTCGTGGAACTCGACGACCGGGCCCGGGTCGTCCTTGGCCGGGCAGTCCTGCTCGGCGGGGTTCGCTTCCAGGTCGCTCACGGCGCGGGCCACTCCACGTGCTCTTCGTACCCGGGGTGCTTGCGCAGGTAGGCGGCGATGAAGGGGCACACCGGGATGATCTTCTCCCCGCGCGCCACGGTCGCGTCCAGCGCCTGCCGCGCCAGCACCGACCCCAGGCCCTTGCCCTCGAACTTCGGCTCGATCTCGGTGTGCACGAAGACCGTTCCGCCGGCGCGGCGCCGGTAGGCGGCGAAGCCCGCTAGTTCGTCGCCGTACCAGATCTCGAAGCGGTCTTCGAGTTCGTTGTCGACTACCTCGGGCTGTACCGCCTCGCCAACCAGTGTGGGCTCTTCAGTCATGCTGCCGATGCTAACGCCGGGGGTGGGGGTGTGCCTCGCGAGCGGATCAGGCCGGGGCGGCATCGGGATCGGGGTCGGGGTCTGTGTCGGGATCGGCGTCGCCGTCGGTGAGCACCGCCAAGGCCTCGCGGGCGACGGCGGCCGCGTCGACGAGGTGCAGCGCCGGATCGTCGGCCCACACGGTCTTGATACGGCCCGGCTCGGACCACGGGCTCTCGAAGCGGACGGTCACCCGGCCCAGACCGCTGCCCTGGACCCAGCCGCTGCCGAACTCGTCGTGCGCGACGTCCTGGCCGGGCAGGAAGCGGCGCTCGCTGACGGCGGTCTCGACGGCGCCGCGCGTCCCGGGCGGCAGCGGGCCGAACTGGCGCGGCGAGCGTTCGCCCTCGACGGTGTCGACCGGGGTCATGACGTCGGCCGGGTCGGGTCCGGGTTCGGGTTCGGGTTCGGGATCTGGTTCGGGCTTGGTTTCGGCTTCGGGCTGGGTTTCGGACTTGGTTTCGGGTGCGGGTTCGATGATCGTGCCCCGCGGCATGTCGAAGTCGCCGTCGTCGGCCGCCGGCCCCGGCTCCGCCGCCTGGTCCCAGAAGTCCAGCGCGGTCTCCAACTCGTCGTCGGCGGCGAACAGGTCGAGCTGGGCCCACTCGGCCAGGCCGGACAGGCCCACGCCGAGCAGCCGGACGCCCGGGACGGTCTGGGTGGCGGCGGCCACCGCGCCGGGGAGCATGCGGTGCGTGGCGGCGCGGATGGTGGCCGGGTCGTCAGTCGGGTTGGGCGTGGTCTCGCTGCGGGACACGGTCGTGAAGTCGTGGCCCCGCACCTTGATCGTGATGGTCCGCCCCGAGCGGCCGGCCTTGCGGATCCGGCTGCCCAGGCGGGTCACCAGGTCGTCCATGTGCGCGGTGATGGTCGCGGGGTCGAGCAGGTCCTCGGCGTAGGTGTCCTCGACGCTCACCGATTTCATCTCGCGGTCGGTGCTGATGTCGCGGTCGTCCTGACCTCGGGCGATCGCGTAGAGGGTGCTGCCGTAGGAGGCGCCCACGACGGCGGTCAGTTCGTTGCGGCTCAGGGTGCGCAGCTCGGCGACCGTGGTGGCGCCGATCTTCCGGAGCCGGTCCGCGGTGGCCGGGCCGACGCCCCACAGGGCGCGGACCGGCAGCGGGTCGAGCCAGGTCTGCTCGGTCCCGGGTTCGATGACGACCAGACCGTCCGGCTTCTCGGCGTCCGAGGCGATCTTGGCGATGAGTTTGCTGGTCCCGGCACCGACCGAGGCCGTCAGGCCGGTCTCGGTCTTGATGCGGTCCCGCAGTTCTGCTGCTATCTGCCGTGCTCTCAGTGTCGCAGAATGCGTGCTTTCGCTGTCAAGTGGTTCGAATAAGTGTGATATGTCGATGAACGCCTCGTCCAGGCTCAGCGGCTCCACCAGCGGCGACAGCTCGTGCATCAGGGCCATGACCCGCTCGCTGTACGCCTGATAGGCGCCGAACCGGGGGATCAGGTACGCGGCGTTCGGCGCGCGGCGGCGGGCGATGCCGGTGGCCAGCGCCGAGTGCACGCCGAAGGCCCGCGCCTCGTATGACGCGGTCGACACCACGCCCCGGTTCCCGATCCCGCCGACCACCACCGGCTTGCCGCGCAGGCTCGGCTTGTGCAGCTGCTCGACCGACGCGTAGAACGCGTCCAGGTCGACGTGGAAGATCGAGGGCAGCCGGCGCACGCCTCCATCGTGCACCGGGCCACTGACATCTGCTGGCAGTGACAGGGTGGACAGAAGTGACAGGTGGGACGGGGCACGGGTCCGGCCGGGCTGCGGCGCGGGGCGGGCCGCCGCGGGTCCGCTCGGGTGACCCGGAGCCCCCGACCGGCCACGACGCCCCGCGAGACGCCCCGGACCGGTACCCACTCGGTCCACTACGCTGGCACTGAGGCCTCAGCAGGCTTCGCCGCGACATTCGCCGCGACACCAGAAAGCTCGACCGTGACACCCGACCGGTTTCACCCGGACACCGGACCAGGCGTCACCGACACAGCAACCGTCCGAGGCCCCGCCGAGCCCGAGCCGACCCGCAGGAGTGCACCCCTCATGGCCGACAGCGCCGCCAGCGCGACCGCCACGCCCGCCGCCCAGGGACCCGAAGGCGCCGCCGCGGGACCGGGCGGATCCGCCGGCCCGGCCGCGGCCCGCCGCGCCCAGGCCCGCACCGCCGTGCTGTGGCAGGCCGTGCGCATCGTCCTCGACGACTCCGCGCCCCGTGACGTGCTCGACGTCGGCGGCGGCACCGGCGGCTTCGCCGTGCCGATCGCCGAGCTCGGGCACCGGGTCACCGTCGTCGACCCCAGCCCCGACGCGCTGGCCGCGCTGGAGCGCCGCGCCGCCGAGTCCGGTGTGCCCAAGGACGCGCTGCGCGCCGTCCAGGGCGACCTGGCCGGGCTGCTGGAGCACGTCGAGCCGGCGAGCGTGGACCTGGTCCTGTGCCACGGCGTCCTGGAGATGGCCGACGACCCGGCGGCGGGCCTGGCGACGGTCGCCGACGTGCTGCGTCCCGGCGGCGTGGTGAGCGTGCTGGCTGCCAACCGCGCCGCCGCGGTGGTGGCCCGCGCGCTCGGCGGCCACTTCGCCGAGGCCCGGCGCGCGCTGGCCGACCCGACCGGCCGCTTCGGCCCCCAGGACCCGCTGGCCGCCCGCTTCGACGAGGCCCAGCTGACCCGGCTGCTGGACGACGCGGGGCTGGCGGTGCAGTCGGTGCACGGCGTGCGGGTGTTCACGGACCTGGTGCCCGGGGCGCTGGTGGACGCCGACCCGCAGGCCGCGTCCGACCTCGCGGCGCTGGAGGCGGCGGTCGCCGACCGTCCGGAGTTCCGCGCGGTGGCGGGGCGGCTGCACGTGCTGGCGCGCAAGAGCGCGACCTAGCCGGCAGGGTTCGGTCTCGCCAGCCTTCCCAGCTTCCCCAGCCGACACATAAGATCACTTCTTAATACGTGCTTACAACTCATCTCCCGGCTCCCCGCAGCGAACCTTTTCCGGCCCGGGAACGTTCTTGTAGGGGGTGGATCCGACACCGCCCCCGACACCGAGATCACCCCATGCGTAGCGCAGCGCATACCAGGGCATCGTTCCGGTGAAGGGGTCACGGGATCTGTCTCTGATGGGAGCTTTCGTAGACCCCAGGGTCTGCTTATTCTTAAGACAGTCACCGCCGATGGGTGGCTGTGGATGCTGGGAGGATAGGCCAAGTGCCGCTGTCTGATCATGAGCAGCGCCTGCTGGAGCAGATGGAGCGCGCGCTGCACGCGGAGGACCCCAAGTTCGCCTCCGCGCTGCAGGGAGCAGATCTGCGCGCGCTGTTCCGGCGCCGCGCCCTGCTGGCCGTGATCGGGTTCGTGCTCGGCATCGGCGCACTGGTGGCCGGCGTCGTGATCTCCCAGATCCCGCTCAGCGTGGCCGGCTTCGTGGTGATGCTGGGCTGCGCCTGGCTCGCCTACGCGAGCTGGCGCCGGATCCCCGCCCCCGGCGAGATCGTCCCGGTCGCCCGCCGCAAGGTCCGCGCCGCCGCCCGCAAGCCCGGCCGCTCACCCGGCCAGCCCCGCCAACCGACCATGCGCCGCTTCGAGGAGCGCTGGCAGCGGCGGCGGGATGAGGGCAACCTCTGAGAGAGCAACTTGAGAGCTTTGAGAACGTGACGGCCGGGTCCTGGTGGGGCCCGGCTTTGTTATGGCCGGAACACCCGCCGGCCGGACGCTCGCCGCGCCGCCGCCGACCAGGTCAACCAGCATGCTCGCCGACCGCGCCGCACGCCTCGCCGCCGGCCGAGCCTGCCTGCCGCAGCGCCGACGCCTCAGCCAATTGCGCTGCTCGCAACATGCCTGCCGTGCGTGCAGCCAGCATGCACGCCGCCTGCTTTGCTGCCAGCTGCAACGCTGGTGCCTCAGCTAATTGCGCTGCTCACCACGCGCCCGCCGAGCGTGCCTGCCGAACCGCCGCACACCTGGCCGCCAGCATGCCGCTGAATCCGCCGCACGCCTCGCGCCGATCAAGCCGGCCAGAACCAGCGGCAGTGCCTCACCCGATTGCGCTGCTCACCGCATGCCTGCAGAGCGAGCCGCCAGCATGTTCGCCGGCCGCGCTGCCCATGCCCCGTCGACCAGCCCCCGGCGCAAAAACCGGCGCGGCCGATCCTGAGATCAACCGCGCCGGCCTCGTCATCCCCGCTACTGCCGAGCCTTCTCCTTCTCCTTCGCCGCCCCCGAAGGCCGCCGCCCTCGCGCCCGCAGGCGCGTGCCGGCGCCCTGCACGCGCTCGTACACGCGGCCGGTGAGATCCTCGCGGCGTTCGCGGAGTGCGGCGAGTGCCGAGGGGGGCATCACCGTTGCGCGGAGGCGGGTGCGGCGGGAGACCGGTTCGGCCAGGCCGGCGCGGATCTCCTTCACGTCGTCCATCAGGTCCGGCATCGGGGCGGCGCCGGTGTTCGTCGGGCGGCGGAGGGTGCGGGCGTAGTTGGCGCGTTCGGCCAGGCCGGTGACGCGGCCCATCGCGTCCTGGGCCGGGCGGGAGAGGTGCGCCTGTTTGATGATGCGTTCGGCGCTGCGGCGGGGGGTCTCCGAGGTGGGCCAGCTGTAGCCCAGGTCGGTGGCGCTGTCGCGGACCTCGTCCCAGGCCGCGAGGATGCGGCGGCGTTCCGTGTCCTCCTCGGGGCGGCGGTTCGAGGGGGTGTCCGCGGACTCCCATTCGAGGCCGTCCTCGTCCTCGGCGCCGGATTTGCTGCGGCGGCCGGCTCGGCGGCCGAGGCCGGCGGCCAGCTTGCCGCGGGCCCGGCGGCGGGCGATGCGCAGGAGCATCGGTACCGAGGCGAGCAGCAGCAGGGCCAGCAGGATGAAGCGCACTGCGATGGCGTAGCCGGAGCCGCCGAACAGCCAGTACTCCAGGAAGCGCGGGACGGCGCCGAACCAGCCCAGCCAGCTGAACTTCGGCTTCGGGCCGGCGGCCGCGGTGCCGGTGTCGGTGTTGTCGTTGCAGCCGTTGAACTTGCGGATGTTCACCGGGCAGTTGCTGGCCGAGGAGGCGCCGGCGCCCGACGGCGCTGAGGTGCTCGGGCTCTGCGACGGCCCCGTGGTGGTGCTGCCGGAGATGTTGGTGCTGTAGTTCGGGACCACGCCGTGGCCGCCGCTCCCCGCCGCGGTGGTCGTGATGCCGACCGTCGGCTCGAAGCGGAGCCAGCCGATGCCGTGGAAGAACAGCTCCGGCCACGCGTGGTAGTCGTGCATCTTGACTTCGTAGCTCCCGTTGGGCATGAGCTGCCCCGGGGTGAAGCCCACCGCGACTCGTGCCGGGATGCCCAGGGAGCGCGCCATCGCGGCCATGGTCTCGGCGTAGAACTGGCAGTAGCCCTTGTTGTGCTGCAGCAGGTACTCCATCGCCCCGACGCCGTCCTCGGCCGGGACGGCGAGCGAGTAGGCGAAGCGGGTGCCCTTCTGGAAGAAGTCCTGGATCGCCTGCGCCTGCGCGACCGGGTTCGTGATGCCCTTGGTGATGGTCGCGGCCTGGGCCGCCACGTCCGCCGGGATGCCGGTCTTGTTCAGGTCCATCGCCAGGTTGTAGGCCGCCGCGTCGCCCGGGGTGACCCCGGTGACCCTGGCCAGGTCGGCGGGGGGGAAGGAGGTCGTGTCGTACACCGTCGCGCTGTACGGCATGCCCTTGTAGACCGAGGCCGTGCCCAGGATCGCCAGGGAGTCGCGGTCGACCGAGAACCCCTGCGGGGCGTTCACCGTCTGGGCCGGGTAGGGCACCGGCAGCGAGCTGATGTCGGTCTTGTCGATCTTGGTCGTCTGGTCGGAGACGTACTTGACGTCCACCTGCACCGTCTTCGGCGGCGTGATGTCGCTCGCGAGCCCGGGGACCACCGACGAGACGACCATGTCCGCGCCGATCGGCGTCAGCTGTTTGTTCGGGTCGGGCTTCCAGGCCACGGGGGCCTTGGCGTCGAACAGGTCGAGCGTCTGCAGCCGCAGGTACTCCGGCTTGCTCGCCGTGTAGTCGAGGACCGGGTCGTCGGAGGTCGCGCCCAGATTGCCCTTGAGGTCCAGCACCTGGCTGAACGAGCCGTTGCCCTTCTTGTGGCCGGTGCCGTTCCCGTTGCCGTCGTCCGGCCCGATCCCGAACAGACCGCCGGAGATCGTCGGCAGCAGCACCGGCGCGAGCACCGCGACGATCAGCGCGTACATCGTGATCTGGTGCCCGGTGGCGGCGATCGGACCGGTGTCCACGCGGGCCTTGGGCGCCGCGACCGGCTTGCCGTCCACGCCGGCCCGCTGCCGGCCGGCGTGCACCAGCGGACGGCCCCAGCGGCCCAGGCGGTCGCGGCCCTCGGCGGACAGCAGCGCGGTGTAGCCGCCCGCGGCCAGCGCGAACGCCAGCCAGTCGTAGCCGCCGCCGCTGCGGGTGGCCGGGACCAGGTAGAGCGCCAGCAGCGGCAGGCCGGCCAGCGGCGCGGCCGCGTAGGTCGCGGCCAGCGCGTCCACCAGCACGGCCAGCGCGCTCAGCGACAGCACCAGGATCGCGGCGATGCCGGGCGTGGCCTGGCCGCCGATGACGGTGTCGCGGATGTCGTGGGCGCCGGTGGAGTACAGGTCGCCGAGCCGGCGGAACACCGCCCAGGTCGGCAGGACGCCGCCGAACGCCTGGTCGTGGGCCAGCAGCACCATGTCGTACCAGAACACGACGACGGTCTGGGCCAGCACCACCAGCGGCCGCGGCCGGATCAGCCGGCGGAACAGCTCGCCGGCGGCGGTCGACACGATGACCGCCAGCACGATCGGCCAGACCCACGAGCCGGGCGCCAGCAGCCGCAGCAGCCCCGTGGACGTGAGCAGCAGCGCGACGGCCGCGGCTATGCCTATGCGCAGTCTGCCTGTCATCGTCCCGTACCCCCGTCACACGCACCAGAACTCGTACCGACGTTCACCGCGCAGCCCCCAGTTCCGTCCCGGCCATCCCGGAGAGCCCAGCGCCGCGGCGCGCCGCCTGCTCCCACAGCTCGGGCAGCCGGTCGCCCGGCTCCACCCCCACCACGCGCCAGCCCCCGACCCGCAGCACCTGCGCCGAGCCCGCGAACCGGGTCTGCGCCTGGGCCATCGGCCGGCCGCCGAGCCAGGACGCGGTGTCCATCGCGAACGCCACGCCCGAGGTCGTGGAGTGCCGCACCCGGGCCAGCTCCGAGGCGTCGTCCCCGGACAGGTCGCCGAGCACGGCGATGACCAGGCTGTCCCCGCCGCCCTGGCGCAGCATCGCGTTCGCGCCGGACAGCGTCGCGGCGTTGCTCATCTCCACCACGGCCAGCGCGTCCAGCAGCATGCCCTCGAAGTCCAGGCCGACGGCCGCCGAGGAGTCGTGCGCCGCGGCGGTCACCGCCTGCCCGGTCTCGGTGAGCAGCCGCACCGCGTAGCCGTGCCGCGCCATGTGGATGGCGATCGACGCGGCCGCGGACACCGCCCACTCGAAGGACGAGGCCGGGCCGTCGCCGCGGTGCGCGATCGCCCGGGTGTCCAGCAGGATCGTCGCGCGGCTCTGCCACACCTGCTCCTCGCGGCGCACCATCAGCTCGCCGGTGCGGGCGGTGGAGCGCCAGTGCACGCGGCGCAGGTCGTCGCCGTGCCGGTACTCGCGGGTGCCGATGTCGTCCTCGCCGGCCGCGGCCACGGAGGTCGCGTGCCCCTCGCCGCGGCCGCTCCAGGCCTGTCCGACCGGCGCGTTCGGCAGCGCGAAGACCTGGGGCGTCACCGTCAGCGCGTGCTGGGCCGAGAACGAGCGCGACAGCTCCACCAGCCCGAACGGGTCGGCCAGGCGCAGCGCCAGCGGGCCCAGCAGGTAGCGGCCGCGCACGTCGGAGCGCACCCGGTAGACCACCCGGCGCCGGCCGTTGGGCTCCACCTTGTTCAGCACGAAGCGCGGCCGCGAGCCGAGCACGTACGGCACCCGGTCCTCGACCAGCAGCGTGCCCGAGGGCAGCCGGGAGACGTTCTCCAGCCGCAGGTGCACGCGCGCCTCCTGGCCGACCCCGACGCGGGCCGGCTCCAGCGCGCGCCGGCACGAGACCCGGTAGCGGGTCCGCGCCAGCACCATGATCGCGATCAGCGGCAGCATCGCCAGCATCGCGCCGACCCGCAGCAGCACCTTGTAGTCGAAGAGCATGCCGCAGGCCATCGCGGCCAGCCCGGCGGCCAGGAACGACCGCCCCCGGGTGGTGAGCCCGGCCAGCCGCCCGCCGCGGCCGTCGGTGTTCTCCGTGTTCTGATTCTGTTGGGCGGACATCTTTGCCCTTCCCTCCTAGCGGCGGGCGTGGTGCGTGCCGCCGAGCGACGGCACCGGCACCGCCGACACCAGGCCGGCCACCACCTGCTCGGTGGTGCGGCGGCTGATCTGGGTCTCGGCGGTGGGCAGCAGGCGGTGCGCCAGGACCGAGACCGCCAGGTGCTGGATGTCGTCGGGGAGCACGAAGTCGCGGCCCTCCATGGCCGCGGCCGCGCGGGCCGCCCGGACCAGGTGCAGCGTGGCCCGGGGCGAGGCGCCCAGGCGCAGTTCGGGGGAGGTGCGCGAGGCGTTGACCAGGTCCACGGCGTAGCGCCGGACCTCGTCGGAGACGTGGATGTGCCGCGCGGTGTCGATCAGCCGGCCCACCTCGTGCGCGTCGGTCACCGGGCGCAGCTCGTCCAGCGGCGAGACCTGGCCGTGGGTGTCCAGCATCCGCAGTTCGGCGGCCGGCGCCGGGTAGCCGACGGAGATGCGGGCCATGAACCGGTCGCGCTGGGCCTCGGGCAGCGGGTAGGTGCCCTCCATCTCGATCGGGTTCTGGGTGGCCACCACCATGAACGGCGTCTCCAGGTGGAACGTGGTGCCGTCCACCGTCACCTGCCGCTCCTCCATGGACTCCAGCAGCGCCGACTGGGTCTTGGGGGAGGCGCGGTTGATCTCGTCCCCCAGCACGAAGTTGGCGAAGATGGCGCCGGGCTTGAACTCGAACTCCTTGCGCTGCTGGTCGAAGATCGACACCCCGGTGATGTCCGAGGGCAGCAGGTCCGGGGTGAACTGGATGCGCCGCACGGTGCAGTCGATGGACTTGGCCAGCGCCTTGGCGAGCATGGTCTTGCCGACCCCGGGCACGTCCTCCAGCAGCAGGTGGCCCTCGGCGAGCAGCACTGTGACGGCCAGCTTCACCACCTCGGGCTTGCCCTCGATGACCGTCTCCACCGCGGCGCGGATCCGGGCGGTGGCGGCGGACAGGTGCTCCAGGTCCGCACCGCCGACCGGGCCCTGCGGGCGCACCGCGGGAGTCGCGACGGCGTCCAGACCGCCGCCCCCGGTGTATCCCAGCTCGCTGTTGCCGACCGTCACAGGATCCTCCCACCAACACTGTCCGATCGACCGCACGGTGTTCGCACGGCCGCCCCGCCCGACGTCACGGACCCGCCGGAGCTCGCGCTCCGGGCCCCGGGCCGCCAGGCCCCCGCCACGCGTCTCCTGCACGCGCGGGGCGTTCACTCTTCCCGCTGATCGCACGCCGCGCCAGCGAAAACATGTACTCCTCAGATCTTCGCTCACAGCGGGGCGCCTAGGGCAATAGATCCGGCCAAAACTTTGACGCACTGGTCTGGACCACCCCCGTCACGCTCCCGTTGATGTCAAGACGTGCGGTGGACCCCCGGCGTTGCACGCCTCGTTCGGGGCAATCCCCGCTTCCGCGTCCAGGGCCGCCGTGACCTGCCCGGATCCGGTGATCCGGGGTTGCCCGGGAAGTTTGGTGGAGTACAGTGGGGGGAAGTGGAGCGGGACCGGGTCCGGATTGGGACTACCGCGCAATGCGCAGATTTTTTACGGACCCGGCTGTTCCGATCGATACCGCCCTGGACGTCGACTGGCCGGGAGGAGGCGCGAGTGTTCCTCGGGACCTACACGCCCTCCCTCGACGACAAGGGCCGGCTGATCCTGCCGGCGCGCTTCCGCGAGGAGCTCGCCGCCGGCCTGGTGGTCACCAAGGGGCAGGAGCGCTGCCTGGCGGTGTGGACCGCCGAGGGCTTCGCCGAGCTGACGGCGCAGATGCGCAGCGCCTCGCGGCCCGGCGCGGCCGACGCGGCGATAGGCCGCTCCTCCCGCGACTACCACCGGGTGTTCTTCGCCAGCGCCTACGACTGCCAGCCGGACTCGCAGGGGCGGATCGTGATCCCGCCGCCGCTGCGCGCGTACGCCGGGCTGAAGCGCGAGTGCGTGGTGATCGGCGCCGACACCCGGCTGGAGATCTGGGACGCCGAGGCGTGGGCCGACTATCTGGACGGCGCCGAGTCCGCGTTCGCCGCGTCCGGATCGGAGGCGGCTGCCGACTAGCCGGAGCGACCGGTGGACCAGGCCTGGCGGAGCTCCGGCGGCCGGACCACCCGAACCATCCGAACCGTTCACGCACGCCGCGTGCCCTGTGGCCTCCTCCCGCTCGACCGGCCCGCCCGGCTGGCACACCTTCCCCGGTGCCAGCCTGGCGGCACCCGGCCTTGACGGGCGGGGACCAGAAGGCGCGCGGCGTGCGCCACTCCTGAGGTCCGCTCGATACCGTGGGGCCCCGGACCAGATGAGACTTCGAAGGCGGAACCACCACCGATGACTAGCGCGACGCACATCCCGGTCATGCTCGAACGCTGCGTCGAGATCCTCGGCCCGGCCCTCGGGCGGCCCGGTGCGGTCGTGCTCGACGCCACCCTGGGACTCGGCGGCCACAGCGAGGCGTTCCTCCAGCGCTTCCCGGAGGCGCGGCTGATCGGCCTGGACCGCGACCCGCAGGCGCTGGACGCCGCGGGCAAGCGCCTGGCGCCGTTCGGCGACCGCGCGACCCTCGTGCACGCGGTGTACGACGAGATCCCGGAGGTGCTGGACCGCCTCGGCGTCCCGGCGCTGTCCGGGACGCTGTTCGACCTCGGAGTCTCCTCGCTGCAGCTGGACATGCGCGAACGCGGGTTCGCGTACAGCTACGACGCCCCGCTGGACATGCGCATGGACTCCTCGCGCGGCATCACGGCGGCGGAGATCGTGAACACGTATCCGGCCCCTGACATCGCCCGCATCCTGCGCGACTACGGCGAGGAGCGCTTCGCCCGCCGCATCGCCGACAACATCGTGGCCGAACGGGAGCGGGAACCGTTCACCACCACCGCGCGTCTGTCCGAACTGGTACGGGACTCCATCCCGGCGGCCACCCGGCGCACCGGCGGCCACCCGGCCAAGCGCACGTTCCAGGCCCTGCGCATCGCGGTGAACGACGAACTGCCGGTTCTGGAGCGGGCCCTGCCGGCCGCGATCAGGGCCACCGGCCTGGCCGGGCGCATCGCGGTGCTGTCGTACCACTCGCTGGAGGACCGCTTGGTCAAGCGGGCGTTCGCGGCGGTGTCGGAGTCCACGGCCCCGCCCGGCCTGCCGGTGGTGCCGGAGCAGTACCAGCCGAAGTTCCGGCTGCTGACGCGCGGCGCGGAGCTGCCGACCGAGGCCGAGGTCGCGGAGAACCCGCGGGCGGCGTCGGCGAAGCTGCGGGGCGCCGAGCGCGTGAGGGAGGGGTAGCGATGGGCGCGGAGGGTCCGGGTGGCGGCGGTGTCGACGGTGGTGTTGGCGGTGGTACCGGCGGTGGGGAGCGATTAGGCCGGTCGGGCGGCACTGAGTCGTCCGGCGAGGCGGGCGGTGCGAAGTCGGGGAGCGGTTCGGGGGGTTCTGGCGGCTCCGGCGGCTCCGGCGGCTCGGGCCGTGGCGGCGCTCTCACTCCGCGGCTGGTGGTCCTGGCCGGGCGCAAGGGCACGCCGTCGTTGTTGCCGTTCGTGGCGGTGCTGCTGGTGCTCGGCCTGGTCGGGCTGCTGGCGCTGCTGTTGCTGAACACCGAGCTGAACAAGGGCGCGTTCACCATAAAGCAGCAGAAAGCCACCGCGACCAAGCTTCAGCAGGAGTCGGAGCAGATCCAGCAGTCGCTGGACGGCCTGGACGGTCCTGGCGCACTCGCGTCGAAGGCCTCGCAGATGGGCATGGTGCCGAACCCGAACCCGGCGTTCCTGGCTCCGAACGGTTCGGTGCTCGGCTCGCCGACGCCCGCGCCGAAGCCCTCGACCCCCGCGCCGACCGCGAACGGTGCGGTCCCCGGCGCCGCGGTACTGCCGACCACGCCGGCCCCGACCACACCGACGCCCAGCCCGACCGCTCCGGTCGCGCCTCAGGCCAAGCCCGGCGCGGCTGCACCGCACGCCCCGGTCGCGAACCCGCTCACGACCCCGACCCCGACCCCGACCCCGACTCCGGTGCCGACGCAGACCACGCCGACGCCCAGCTCGACCGCGCCGGTCGCTCCGGTCGCGCCCCAGGCCAAGCCCGGCGCGGCTGCACCGCACCTCCCCACCACGCCGACCCCCACTCCGACCGGGGCCGGCCGATGACTTCCACCACCTCCCGAGCAGCAACGGGGAGCAACCATGAGTGACCGAGACCGCCCCGAAGACCCGCGCCCGCGCAGCGCCGGCCGCCCCCGCCGCCCGGCCGGCGACCGCGACGCGCACCAGCCGCCGCGCCCCGCCCGCCCGCCGCGTCAGAGCCCTGACCGCGACGCGCAGAGCGCACCGGCCCGTCCTCGCAAAACCGCCGTCCGTCAGCTCGCCCCCCGCCGTCCGGCCGGCGCGGGCACAGGCAGCGCCCCCTCCCGCCCGCGCCCGCCGCGTCCCCCCGGCCCGCGCACCCCGACGCTGCGCATGGGCTCGCCGCGCCGCCGCCTGCGGGTCACGATGTTCGGCCTGCTCTTCGCCTTCTCCTTGTTCGCCGGCCGGCTCTTCCAGCTCCAGGCCGTCGACGCCGGCGGGTATGCCGCGGCCGCCGAGAAGGGCCGCGAGGCCACCGCCACGCTGCATGCCAGCCGGGGCGCGATACTGGCTGCCGACGGCACGCCGCTCGCCGTCTCCGTCGAGGCGTACGACGTCACCGCCGACCCGACCCTGGTGGCCCGCTATCACGAGGACGTCGACGAGCTCGCCGCGAAACTCGCCGGCCTGTTCTCGGCCGCGCCGGAGTACGCGCAGGGCGGTGCGCCCAGCGTCGCGGACCTGCAGGCCGCGCTGACCAAGACGGACACCCGCTACGTCGTGCTGGCGCACAAGGCCTCGCCGGCGACCTGCGCGAAGATCCGGCAGCTGGCCGTGTCCAACACCAGCAACCCGAACAGCACCGTCGGGGTCTACACCAACTCCCGCGACGACCGGCGCACCTATCCCGGCGGCACGCTCGCGGCGAACCTCATCGGCTTCACCGACTCCGACGGCGTCGGCAAGGCCGGGATCGAGCAGATGCTCAACGACAAGCTGGCCGGCAAGGACGGCCAGGAGTCCTACCAGGCCGCCTCCGGTGTGGAGATCCCGACCACCGGCGTGAACCTGAAGCCGGCGGTGGACGGCGAGAGCGTCAAGACCACCATCGACCCGGACATCCAGTGGGCCGCCGACCAGGCGCTGTCCAAGGAGGTGCAGCAGACCGGCTCGGTCTCCGGCACCGTCGTGGTCGAGGACGTGAAGACCGGCCAGATCCTCGCGCTGTCGAACTACCCGACCTTCGACCCGCGCCACATCACCACCGCGGACGGCCCGAACCTGGGCAACCGCGCCTTCACCGAGCCCTTCGAACCCGGCTCGGTGGCCAAGGTCATCACCATGTCCGCGGCCATCCAGACCGGCGTGGCCGAGCCCGACACCCAGCTGCCGCCCTTCACCTCGCCGCAGCGCGTCGGGCGCTACATCTTCAACGACGACGTCTCGCACGGCCCCTGGAGCCTGACCATGACCGGGGTCCTGGCCGCCTCCTCCAACATCGGCACCATCGAGGTCGCCGACCTGTTCCAGCCGCACGGCGTGGACCGCGACCAGACCATCGCCAAGTACCAGCGGCTGTTCGGCTTCGGCCAGAAGACCGGCATCGGCTTCCCCGGCGAGAGCGCCGGCCTGCTGGACCCGCCGGAGAAGTGGAACGACACCGAGCGCTACACCGTGCTGTACGGCCAGGGCCTGGCCGCCACCGCGGTCCAGGACGCCTCGGTCTACCAGACCATCGCCAACGGCGGCGTCCGCATCGCCCCGAGCCTGATCCAGGGCTGGACCGACTCCTCCGGCAAGTACACCCCGGCCGCCGCGCCGCAGCAGACGCCGGTGGTCAGCGCCGCGACCGCGACGAAGGTCGCCGACATGCTGGAGGCGGTCACCACCTCCCAGCGCGGTACCGGCACCACGGCCCAGATCCCCGGCTACCGGGTCGCCGGCAAGACCGGAACCGCGAACCGCTACGACGAGAAGCTGGGCCGCTACAACGGCTACACCGCGTCGTTCATCGGTTTCGCCCCGACCGACAAGCCGCAGATCGTCGTCGCGGTCTCGCTGCAGGCCCCGGTCGGCGCGCACTTCGGTGCCGAGATCGCCGCGCCGGTGTTCACGCAGGTCATGTCGTTCGGGTTGCAGAGCCGCGGGATCGCGCCGACCGGCACACCGCCGGCCAACCTGCCCACCACCTACGGATCCGGTAACTGACCGGGCACCCGGAGCTGATTGTTAACCCATTGACGCAAGAGGCCGTCTCTCCCGCGTTCGTCAGGCCTCACCAGCCGGTTCGGCCCGAACGCGGGACGGGACGCGAATATCGGCGAGGAGCTGAACGCACGACCGCGCTCCGCGAACCGGTAGCCTTCCGCTCGTGCCCCAAGTGACCGTCCCCGCCGATCCGACGACGTATCGGGATCCCATGACCTCCACGCCGCGCCCGCAGAACATCCCGCAGCACAGCGTCCGCGCCTGTGCGGAGTACGTCGGCGCCGCCGTCGTCCCCGCGGACGCGGCCATGGAGTTCCTGGAAGCGGCGGTCACCGGGATCTCGCACGACTCGCAGGCGATCCGGCCCGGCGACCTGTACATCGCCTGGCCCGGCGCGGCGCGGCACGGCGCCGAGTTCGCGCCCGGCGCGGTGGACGCCGGAGCGGTCGCGGTCGTGACCGACGCGGCCGGCGCCGCGATGCTCGACGGCCTGGCGGTCCCGGTCCTGGTGGCCGAGGACGTCCGCGCCCTGGCGGGCCGGCTCTCGGCGTACGTGTACGGCGAACCGGCCACGCACCTGGCGATGTACGGCGTCACCGGCACCAACGGCAAGACCACCACCAGCTACCTGATCGACGGCGGTCTGCGCCGGGCCGGCCTGAGGACCGGCGTGATCGGGACCGTGCAGATCCTGATCGGCGACGAGGTGGTGCCCTCCGTGCGCACCACCCCGGAGTCCCCGGATCTGCAGGCGATCCTGGCGACCGCCGTGGAGAAGGGCGTCGACGCGGTCGCGATGGAGGTCTCCAGCCACGCGCTGACTTACGGCCGCACCGCCGGGATCAGGTTCAAGGCGGCCGCGTTCCTCAACCTGACCCAGGACCACCTGGACTTCCACGCCGACTTCGAGGACTACTTCGAGGCCAAGGCGAAGCTGTTCACCCCGGGGTACACCGAGCGCGCCGTCGTCGACGTCGACGACGAGCACGGCCGCAGGATCGTCGAACGCTGCCGGGCTAACGGCGTCGAGGTGCACACCTTCTCTATCAAGGGCGAAGCCGCCAACTGGACCGCCGAGGCCATCGAGCTCGGTGCCGACGCCTCGACGTTCACCGTCGTGGGCCCGGACGGCGGCCGGCACCAGGCCCGCGCGGGCCTGCCCGGGGACTTCAACGTCGCCAACGCGCTGGCCGCGATCGTGCTGCTGGCGGTGAGCGGGATCGAGCTGGAGACCGCCATCGCCGGGGTCGGCGATGTCCACGGCGTCCCGGGCCGCATGGAGCGGGTCCAGGTGCCGGGCCAGGAGTTCCTGGCGGTCGTCGACTACGCCCACACCCCCGACGCCGTCGAGACGGCGCTGCGCGCGCTGCGCCCGGTCGCCGAGCGCGGCCACGGCCGGCTGCGCGTGGTGGTGGGCTGCGGCGGGGACCGCGACAAGAGCAAACGGCCGCTGATGGGCGCCGCCGCCGTGCGGCTCGCCGACGAGGCCGTGTTCACCGATGACAACCCGCGTACGGAAAGTTCAGCGGACATTCTCGCGGCCGTCACCGCCGGCGCCGACGCCGAACTGGCCGGTGCCGACCAGAATTACCGCGTGGTGGCCGACCGGGCCGAGGCGATCGCCTCGGCGGTGGCCGCCAGCGGCCCCGGCGACGTGCTGATCGTCGCCGGCAAAGGACATGAGCAGGGGCAGGAGATCGCAGGAGTGAAGAAGCCGTTCGACGACCGGGTGGTGCTGCGCGCCGCTTTGGAGGCGTCGGCTGGGGCCATCGCGGCTGGGGCCAAAGCAGAGAAGGGCCACAGCGAGCAGTGAGCCCCCATAATCTCGGTTGGATCGCGCAGACCGTGGGCGGGACCCTCAGCGGTCCCCCCGGCGCCACACAGGAGGAGCTCTCGGAGCTCGCCGTCACCGGGCCCGTCGTGTTCGACTCGCGGGACGCCGCCCCCGGAGCGCTGTTCGTCGCGTTCCCCGGCGAGAGCGCCGACGGGCACGCCTTCGTCCCGGCCGCCGTGGCCGGCGGCGCCGTCGCCGTCCTGGCCGCCCCGGACGACGCCTACCGCAAGCCGTGGGAGGGCCGGGGGAGCGTCCCGACCGTCACCGTCCCGGACGGCGACCTGCTGCGGGCGCTGTCCGCGCTGGCCACCGCGCACCTGGCGGAACTGCCCCGGACCACGGTCATCGGTGTGACCGGCTCGGCCGGCAAGACCACCACCAAGGACCTGATCGGCCGGCTGGCCGCCGAACTGGGCCCGACGGTGGCGCCGAAGGGCAGCTTCAACAACGAGCTCGGATTCCCGATCACGGTGCTGCGCACCGACGCCGACACCCGGTACCTGGTCGCCGAGATGGGTGCGCGCGGCATCGGGCACATCAGGCACCTGACGACGATCGCGCCGCCCCGGATCGGCGTGGTGCTGAACGTCGGCAGCGCGCACCTCGGCGAGTTCGGCAGCGTCGAGGCCATCGCCGAGGCCAAGGGCGAGCTGCCCGCGGCCGTGCCGGAGGCCGGGAACTGCAACCCCGACCGGGACGGCGTGGCGATCCTCAACGCCGACGACCCCCGGGTGCGCGGCATGGCCGGGCGCACCAAGGGCCGCGTGGTGCTGTTCGGCGAGGCGCCGGACGCCGACGTGCGCGCCGAGGACGTCCGGGTCGGCCCGGACGGCCGCGCGAGCTTCACACTGCTGTACCGCGACGGCGAGGGACCGCACCGGTACCCGGTCGCCTTGCGGCTGGTCGGCGAGCACCAGGTGTCCAACGCCCTGGCCGCCGCCGCGACCGCGCTGGAGCTGGGCCTGCCCGGCGCGAAGGTGGCCGAGGTGCTCTCCGCCGCCGAGCCGGACAGCAAGTGGCGGATGGCGATCGGCGAGTCGCCGGACGGCGTGACCGTCGTCAACGACGCCTACAACGCCAACCCGGAGTCGATGCGCGCGGCGCTGAAGACGCTGGCCACGATGGCCCGCTCGCGCCCCGGCGCGCGCTCCTGGGCGGTGCTGGGCACGATGGCCGAGCTCGGCGCGGACTCCGCGGTCGAGCACGACGCCGTCGGGCGCCTGGCGGTGCGGCTGAACATCGCGCAGACCGTCGCGGTCGGCCCGGGCGCCGCCGCGATCCACAGCGGCGCGTCGATGGAAGGGTCCTACGACGGGGAGTCGGTCGCGGTGCCGGACGCCGAGGCCGCGCTGGCCTTCGTGCGGGCCGGAGTGCGGCCGGGCGACGTGGTGCTGGTGAAGGCTTCGCGGGCGATCGGGCTGGAGTGGGTGGCCGCGGCGCTGTTGGAGGGCGTGGGCTCGGGCTCGGGCGCGGCCCCGGGTGCGGCCCCGGGTGTCGGGGAAGGCGCTCCGCCGCAGACGAGCGGTGCGGGAGGTGGCGTCCGGTGAGCACGTTCGCGGCGGTCCACGCCGGGGTGGGCGCGGTGGTGCCGCACGCCGGCTCGGAGAGCGGCCTGCAGATGCGCGGAGTCCTGTACGCGGCGGGGATCGCGCTGTTCTTCTCGCTGATCGGCACCCCGATGGCGATCAAGACCCTGGCCCGCTACGGCTTCGGCCAGCCGATCCGCGAGGACGGCCCGACCACGCACCAGGCCAAGCGCGGCACGCCGACCATGGGCGGCGTGGTGATCGTGCTGGCCACGGTGCTCGGCTACGGCTTCACCAAGCTGGCGACCATGCGCATGCCCACCGCCTCCGGGATGCTGGTGCTGTTCCTGATGGTCGGCATGGGCGTGGTCGGGTTCACCGACGACTTCCTGAAGGTGTTCCGGCAGCGCTCGCTGGGCCTGCGCGCCAAGGCGAAGATGATCGGGCAGTGGATCGTGGCGATCGCCTTCGCGGTGATGGCCCTGCACTTCCCGAACGCGCTGGGCTTCACGCCGGGCGACACGCACCTGTCGTTCGTCCGGAACATCTCGGCGATCGACCTCGGCGCGGTCCTGTTCGTGATCTGGGCCGGCCTGCTCATCGCCGGCACCTCCAACGGCGTGAACCTGACCGACGGCCTGGACGGCCTGGCCACGGGCTCGTGCGTGATGGTGTTCGCGTCCTACGTGCTGATCGGCGTCTGGCAGCACGGCGAGTCGTGCGCCACCCTCGGCACCGGCGTCCAGGGCTGCTACCCGGTCCGAGATCCGCTCGACCTGGCGATCGTCGCGGCGGCGGTGATGGGCGCCTGCTTCGGCTTCCTGTGGTGGAACACGTCCCCAGCGAAGATCTACATGGGCGACACCGGCTCCCTGGCCCTCGGCGGCGCACTCGCGGGCCTGGCGATCTGCTCGCAGACCGAGCTGCTGCTGGCGCTGCTCGGCGGCCTGTTCGTGATCATCACGCTGTCGGTGGTGATCCAGGTGGGCTACTTCAAGATCAGCGGCGGCAAACGGGTGTTCAAGATGGCCCCGCTGCACCACCACTTCGAGCTCGTCGGCTGGGCCGAGGTGACGGTGGTGGTGCGGTTCTGGATCATCTGCGGGCTGTTCGTGGGGCTCGGGCTCGGTGCCTTCTACGCCGGATGGATCACGGTCAAGTAGGGATCGGCGTTCGCGCTCAGTGGGCCGTCACGAAGCTGGTGACGGTCCACTGCCCGTTCTCGACGGCGGTGCGGACGGCGGTGACGACGTGGTCGCAGGTGTCGCGCGGGGCCGCGGGCGCGATCGCGACTCCGTGCACGTCCACGAAGACGATGGCCGGATCGCTGTCGGCATAGGCCGCGCAGAACATCTCCGAGCTGATGTATTCGCGGACGTGCGTCGTGCGATAGGCGGTCAGCAACGCCCGCACCGCCTTCGGGTCCCGGGTCTCGTGCTGGGTCACGGTCCCCGGTTCGTCGGCACTGTCACGGCATTCGATCACTCGCACGGGGACGAAGCCCTGCGGGATCGGGCCGCCTGCCTTGTGCGGGTCGGAGTCGTGCGGGTCAGAGCAGTCCGGCTTGACGTAGACCGGAGATCCGGTCGGCATGCGGGTGGCGACCATGCCCCAATAGCCGCTGACCCCGTTCGGGAAATCGGGGGAGTGCCGCCAACCTTCGACCGCCCCGGCCGTCGCCGCTACCGCGGCCGCGCCGAGGGCTGCCAGAAGCATGAGTCTCATAGCTCTGGGACGCCAGGCGCCGGCCGCCGGTTCCCAGCCACGGCTCTCCCCCGAGCTACGCGTGCGCCCAGCTCTTCGCGACCCGCTCGGCCAGCGCCGCCAGGTGGAACTCGGCGTGCGCCATCGCCTCCTGCGCCGAGCCGGCCTGCTCGGCGACCTCGTACGCGGCGGCGAAGCCGGCGGCCGCCAGCTCGCGCTTGCCGACCTCCACGAGTCCGGCGAGGACCAGGCAGGGCCTGCCGGATTCCAGGGCCGCCTCCGCGACGCCGGTGGGGACCTTGCCGCCGAGCGAGCTGTGGTCGAAGCGGCCTTCGCCGGTGATGACCAGGTCCGCCTCGGCGATCAGCTCGGCCAGGCCGGTTTCGGCGATGACCGTGCCGATGCCCGGTACGCGCCGGCCGCCGAGCAGCATCAGGCCGTAGCCGAGGCCGCCGCCCGCGCCGGCGCCGGGGGCGTCGAGGGTGCGGCGGAGCGCTCCGGGCTCCTGGCCGATGGCGCCGGCGAGGTGGGCGAAGTGCGTGAGGGCGGCGTCGAGGCGCTGGACGTCGTCGTCGGTGGCGCCCTTCTGCGGTCCGAAGACCGCCGCCGCGCCGCGCAGGCCGAGCAGCGGGTTGTCCACGTCGCTGGCGATGACGATCTCGACGCCTGCCAGGCGCCGCCGGGGCTCGGTCAGGTCCAGCGAGTGCAGGCTCTTCAGCGCCCCGCCGCCGGCCCGCAGTACCTCGGCCGGCTCGGCGCCGAGCGCGGCCAGCAGGCCCGCGCCGCCGTCCGTGGTGCACGTGCCGCCGAGGCCGATGACCAGGCGCTTGGCGCCGTCGTCCAGGGCCGCCGCGATGAGTTCGCCGACGCCGTACGTGGTCGCCGCCTTGGCGTCGCGCTGCTCGGCCGGCACCAGGTGCAGTCCGCAGGCCTCGGCGACCTCGATGTAGGCGGTGGGGTGCCCGGCGGCGTCGGCCTCGCCGGCGGGGCCGCCGGCCAGCTCGATCAGGTACCGCCCGGTGACCTCGGTGCCCAGCGGGCCGGTGACCGTGGCCAGCTGCTCGCCGAAGCGCCGCCGCCCCTCGAAGGCGTCGGCCAGCGAGTCCAGGAAGCCCGGGCCGCCGTCCGACATCGGGACGCCGGTCACGGTGTCGTCCGGCGACGTCCGCAGCCATCCGGCGGCGACGGCCTGCACGGCCTCCGGCGCGCTGAGCGTGCCGGCGAACTTGTCCATGGCGATGACGATGTGCACGCTCCGGATGGTAATCGTTTTCTGCCGGGCGGCGTTGTGACGTCCACCACGCCGGCCCGACCCGGCTTCTCGTCACACTGACACCAGGGTATGATCTCTTAACGTCAGATAGACGAAAAGGGGTAACGGGATGAGCACCACCACCTTCCAGGAGCCGACTCCCACACCGGTCAGCCTGCTCCTCCTGGGCCGCAGCGCCGACCCGCGCAGCGAGCGCGGCGTCGAATGCCCGGGCGACCTGCCCCCGGCCTCCGACCCCGACCTGGTCGCCCGCGCCGCGGCGGCGAAGGCGAAGCTGGGCGACCGGCTGTTCGTCCTGGGCCACCACTACCAGCGCGACGAGGTCATCCAGTTCGCGGACGTCACCGGCGACAGCTTCAAGCTGGCGCAGCAGGCGGCGGCCCGGCCGGAGGCGGAGTACATCGTCTTCTGCGGCGTGCACTTCATGGCCGAGTCCGCGGACATCCTGACCAGCGACGCGCAGCAGGTGATCCTGCCGGACCTGGCCGCCGGCTGCTCGATGGCCGACATGGCCACCGCCGAGCAGGTGGAGCGCTGCTGGGAGCGCCTGGAGGACCTGGGGCTCGCCGAGAGCGTGGTCCCGGTCTCGTACATGAACTCCTCGGCGGACATCAAGGCGTTCACCGGCCGGCACGGCGGGACGATCTGCACGTCCTCGAACGCCCAGCGGGCCCTGGAGTGGGCCTTCGCCAAGGGTTCGCAGGTCCTGTTCCTGCCCGACCAGCACCTCGGGCGCAACACCGCGGTCCGCGACATGGGCTTCTCGCTCGACGACTGCGTGGTCTACAACCCGCACCGCCCCGACGGCGGCCTCACCGACGACCAGCTCCGCGGCGCGAAGATGATCCTCTGGCGCGGGCACTGCTCGGTGCACGGCCGGTTCACCCCGGAGTGCGTGGACGAGGTCCGCGAGCGGATCCCGGGCGTGAACGTGCTGGTGCACCCGGAATGCCGCCACGAGGTCGTGGAGAAGGCGGACTACGTCGGCTCGACCGAGCGCATCATCGCGCTGCTCGACGAGGCCGAGCCGGGCAGCGCCTGGGCCATCGGCACGGAGCTGAACCTGGTGAAGCGGGTCGCCGCGGCGCATCCGGACAAGCAGATCGCGTTCCTGGACAAGAGCGTCTGCTACTGCTCGACCATGAACCGCATCGACCTGCCGCACCTGGTGTGGACGCTGGAGGCGCTGGCCGACGGCCGGGTGCCGAACGTGATCGAGGTGGACGCGGACACGGCGCACTTCGCGCGGGTCGCGCTGGAGCAGATGCTGGCGCTGCCGTAGGAGCGATGCGAGGCCGGGCGGTGTGGGCGTGCCGGGCGCGCGTGGTGCTCGGCGAGCTCGGCGACTCGTGAAATGACCCCCGCGCGGGGTATGACCCCCCGCACAGCCCCGCCCGCACCTTCCAGACCTGTGCGACGATGGAGACGGAATAGCTTCCGGCGGCGCGTGGTTCCCCCTTGTTGTGCAGGCGCGCTCCACGGGGCGCCGGTGTCCAGATGAAGGAGTACGCATATGACCGTGCAGACGGAGACCTCGTCGGAGGCGACTGTCGCGGCGGGCATCATCCTGAGCGCCGAAGCGGCGTCCAAGGTGAAGTCGCTGCTGGAGCAGGAAGGCCGCGACGACCTGTCGCTGCGCGTCGCCGTGCAGCCCGGTGGCTGCTCGGGTCTGCGCTACCAGCTCTACTTCGATGACCGCTCCCTCGACGGCGACGTCGTCGCCACGTTCGACGGGGTGAACGTCGTCACCGACCGCATGTCGGCGCCGTACCTGACCGGTGCGAAGGTCGACTTCGTGGACACCATCGAGAAGCAGGGCTTCACGATCGACAACCCGAACGCGGGTTCGTCGTGTGCCTGTGGCGACAGCTTCAGCTAGACGGAAACGACCCGCTCGGCCGCGCACGGCATCTGTGAAGGTGTGTGAAGGCCGGGGCGGAGGCTAATACGGTGGGTGGGCCCGTGCGCGGGTCCACCCATTTGCCGTGCCCGCAGGACGTCGCGCCTACGTCATACCCGAGAAGAATCGAGTCCTCCCGTGCGTGTTGCCGTCGCCGGTTCCATCGCGACAGACCACCTGATGAGCTTCCCCGGCCGCTTCTCCGAGCAGCTGGTCGCCGAGCAGCTCCACACCGTTTCGCTGTCGTTCCTGGTCGACTCCCTGGAGATCCGCCGCGGCGGCGTGGCGCCGAACATCTGCTTCGGCATGGGCAAGCTGGGCATGCGCCCGATCCTGGTCGGCAGCGCCGGCGAGGACTTCGGCGAGTACCGCTCGTGGCTGGAGCGGAACAACGTGGACTGCGAGTCGGTGCGGATCAGCGAGCTGCTGCACACCGCGCGCTTCGTGTGCACCACCGACGCCGACCACAACCAGATCGCGTCCTTCTACACCGGCGCCATGGCCGAGGCGCGGCTGATCGAGATCGGGCCGATCGCCGAGCGGGTCGGCGGGCTGGACCTGGTGCTGATCGGCGCCGACGACCCCGAGGCGATGCTGCGGCACACCCAGGAGTGCCGCGAGCGCGGCATCCCGTTCGCCGCCGACCCCTCGCAGCAGTTGGCCCGCATGGGTGCCGAGGACATCAAGCAGCTGGTCGACGGCGCGCGGTACCTGTTCACCAACGAGTACGAGGCCGCGCTGATCGAGCAGAAGACCGGCTGGGACGCCGACGAGATCCTGCGCCGAGTCGGGGCCCGGGTGGTCACGCTCGGCGCGAACGGCGTGCGGATCACCCGGCGGACCGAGGACGGCGGCGTCCAGGTGCTGGAGATCGCCACCCCGAAGGAGGAGGCGAAGTCGGACCCGACCGGGGTCGGCGACGCCTTCCGCGCCGGCTTCATCGCCGGCCTGTCCTGGGGCGCCGGCGAGGAGCTGGCGGCGCAGGTCGGCTGCATGCTGGCGACGCTGGTGATCGAGACGATCGGCACGCAGGAGTACGACCTGAGCCGCGGCCGGTTCCTGGAGCGGTTCTCGGTGGCGTACGGCAGCGCCGCCGCCAGCGAGGTCGTGCGGTACCTGGCGGCCTGAGGCCGCTGGGCCGAATGAGCTGAACCTGCTAGGCCATCAGAGTTAAGCAAGCCGACGGAGAAGCCGCCCTCAGCGCAGCTTCTCCAACACCCGCGGCAGCACGGCCAGGAAGCGCTCCACGTCTTCCTCGGCCGTGCCGAACGGCAGCGACACCCGCACGTTGCCGCGGTCCGCGGCGCCCATGGCGACCAGCACGTGGCTCGGCGTGACGGTGTCCGAGGTGCACGCCGACCCCGACGACACCTCGAACCCGGCCTCGTCCAGGTCCAGCACCAGCGCCTCGGCGTTGACCGCCGGGCAGGAGAACGCGACGAGGTTCGGCAGCCGGTCGTCCGGGTCGCCGAACACCTCGATGTCGTCTGCGACCGCCGGCAGTGCGGCGCGCAGCCGGTCGGTCAGCGCCCGCAGCCGGACCGCCTCGGCCTCCCGCTCCTGCTCCCGGGCCACCAGGGCGGCGGCCGCCGCGACGATCCCCGGCAGGTTCACCGCGCCGGGCACCAGGCCGTCTTCGTGTTCGTCGACGGCCCACGCCGGCGCGAACCGCGTTCCCTTGCGGACGGCGAGGATCCCGACCCCGGTCGGCCCTCCCCATTTGTGAGACGAAGCACACAGCACCGACCACTCGCGCGGCACCGGCATCCGGCCGACCACCTGAGCGGCGTCCACGAGCAACGGCACCGCGGCCTCGACCGCGGCGGCGAACACCGGCGCCAGCGGCTGGACCGTGCCGACCTCGTGGTTGGCCGCCTGCAGGCACGCCAGGGCCGTTCCCGGCACCCGCAGCTCGCGCGCGAAGGCCTCGGCGTCCACCCGGCCGAGCCGGTCCACGCCGACCGTCGCCACGGTGTCGTGCGGCCCGGTGCTGGTCGGCTCGGCGCTGGTCGGCCCGCCCGCGTTCGACTCGGCCTCGTGCAGCTCCGCCGCGTGCAGCACCGCGGAGTGCTCGACCGCTGACACCACGAGCCGGTTCCCGACCCGCCGCCGGCCGGCCAGCACGCCGGCGACGCCGTAATGGATCGCGGCCGTCCCCGAAGGAGTGAACAGCACCTCCCGGGCCCGGCAGCCCAGGACCTCGGCCACCGCCGCCCGGGACCGGTCCAGCAGCATCCGCGCTTGCCGCCCGGCCCGGTAGAGCCGGGCCGGGTCGGCCCAGCCCTCGTCCAGGGCCGCCAGCAGCGCGGCGCGGGCGGCCGGGTGCGGGGGCTCGGCGGAGGCGGCGTCGAAATGAGTCACACCCTTGACGATACGGACCCTGCGCCGTCACCCGCGGTACTTGTCCGGCCGCGCACCGGCCGCGCACCGGTCCCGCGCTGGGCCCGGGCCGGGCCCGTACTCGGCCGCACGCTCCGGCCGCACGCTCCGGTCGCACAACCGCGCGCACCCCCCGGCACTCCGCGTCGTCGGGACCGTCGCCGCCGGTGCGCTCATCAGATCAACGCCCGTCAGTTCGGCCGGAAGTGTGACCGTCGCACCCCGCCACACGCGTTAACCGGGACCTCCGCGCAAGAGGCAATTGGGGCTGGAGTAGGGTTTGGCCGCGAGAGAGAAGACACCGCCCCTGGCAGGGCCGTGACGTGCGGGCACACCGGGTGCGATCCCGGCGGTCCGCCGCGTGCCTGCCGCCAAGGCTTGAACCTCGGGAAGGCAACCTTGAGTCCACACGGCTCCGACCCGTCGCCGCAGCGCACCTCACCGGCGCGGCGATCGCGGCGCGCGAAGCTCGGCGTTCTTGCCGTGGCCGGGCTGGTCGCCATGACCGCCACCGGCTGCAATGTAGACGAAGCAAAGCGGCTCGGGGTTCCCGCGCCCGCCACCAAGGAAGCGCCGATCATCCTGCACCTGTGGCAGGGCTCGTGGATCGCCGCGCTCGCCGTCGGTGCCCTGGTTTGGGGCCTGATCATTTGGTGCTGCGTCTTCTACCGCCGCAAGCGCACCGGTATCGAGATCCCCGCACAGACCCGCTACAACGTCCCGATCGAAGTGCTCTTCACGGTCGTGCCGTTCATCATGATCGCGGTGCTGTTCTTCTTCACGGCCAAGGACGAGTCCAAGCTCCTCGCGCTGCACAAGAACCCCGACGTGAAGGTGAACGTCGTGGGCCGGCAGTGGTCCTGGTCCTGGAACTACAACTACGACGCCGTCTCCGGTCAGGCGACCCCGGGGCAGCTGGCCGTCTACGACGCCGGCACCCCCGCGGACCTGCCGGTGCTGTGGCTGCCGGTGAACGAGCGGGTGCGCTTCACGCTGACCTCCACCGACGTCATCCACTCCTTCTGGGTCCCGAACTTCCTGTTCAAGCTGGACGTGGTCCCGGGCCGCATCAACGAGTTCGAGCTCACCCCGAACAAGGAGGGCGAGTTCATCGGCCGCTGCGCCGAGCTGTGCGGTGTCGACCACTCCCGGATGCTGTTCAAGGTCAAGGTCGTCTCCGCGGCCGAGTACCAGCAGCACCTGCAGGACCTGGCCAACAAGATCGACCCGGTGACCGGCAAGGGCCAGACCGGTCAGATGCCCGTGGGCTACAACTCCAACGGCGTCCCGCTGCGCGTCGGCCCGCTGACCGGCATCGGCAACGACTCCACAGGGAAAGAAAAGTGACGGCCATCAGTGAACCGCGCGCAGTGAGCGCGCCGTACGAGCGCCGTGAGCCCGGCAACATCGTGGTCAAGTGGCTGACGTCCACCGACCACAAGGTGATCGGGTACATGTACCTCATCACGTCGTTCTGCTTCTTCGGCATCGGCGGCCTGCTGGCCCTGCTGATGCGCGCCGAGCTCGCCCGGCCGGGTCTGCAGTTCCTGACCACGGAGCAGTTCAACCAGGCGTTCACCATGCACGGCACGATCATGCTGCTGATGTTCGCCACCCCGCTGTTCATCGGGTTCGCGAACGTCATCGTGCCGCTGCAGATCGGCGCCCCGGACGTGGCCTTCCCGCGGCTGAACATGTTCGCCTACTGGCTGTTCCTGTTCGGCTCGCTGATCGCGGTCGGCGGCTTCCTCACCCCGCAGGGCGCGGCGGACTTCGGCTGGTTCGCCTACGCGCCGCTGACCGACGCGATCCACTCCCCGGGCATCGGCGCGGACATGTGGATCATGGGTCTGGCGCTGTCCGGCTTCGGCACCATCCTCGGTGGCGTCAACTTCATCACCACGATCATCTGCATGCGCGCGCCCGGCATGACGATGTTCCGCATGCCGATCTTCACCTGGAACATCCTGCTGACCGCGGTGCTGGTCCTGATGGCGTTCCCGGTCCTGGCCGCCGCGCTGTTCGCGCTGGAGGCCGACCGCCGCCTGGGTGCGCAGATCTTCGAGGCGGACAACGGCGGAGCGCTGTTGTGGCAACACCTCTTCTGGTTCTTCGGACACCCAGAGGTGTACATCGTCGCGCTGCCGTTCTTCGGCATCATCTCCGAGATCATCCCGGTCTTCAGCCGCAAGCCGATCTTCGGCTACAACACGCTGGTGATGGCGACCATGTCGATCGCCGGCCTGTCGGTGACGGTGTGGGCGCACCACATGTTCACCACCGGCGCGGTGATGCTGCCGTTCTTCGCCTTCATGTCGTACCTGATCGCGGTGCCCACCGGCATCAAGTTCTTCGACTGGATCGGCACCATGTGGCGCGGCTCGCTGAGCTTCGACACGCCGATGCTGTGGTCGGTCGGCTTCCTGGTGACGTTCCTGTTCGGCGGTCTGACCGGCGTGCTGCTGGCCTCCCCGCCGATCGACTTCCACGTGCAGGACTCGTACTTCGTGGTCGCGCACTTCCACTACGTGCTGTTCGGCACCGTGGTGTTCGCGATGAACGCCGGCTTCTACTACTGGTGGCCGAAGTTCACCGGCAAGATGCTGGACGAGCGGCTGGGCAAGATCCACTTCTGGATCCTGTTCGTCGGCTTCCACACCACGTTCCTGGTACAGCACTGGCTGGGCGCGGCGGGCATGCCCCGGCGGTACGCGGACTACCTGGCCAGCGACGGGTTCACGACGCTGAACACGATCTCCTCGATCGGCTCGTTCGTCCTCGGCGCCTCGACCCTGCCGTTCCTGTACAACGTGTACATCACCGCCAAGCGCGGCAAGAAGGTCACGGTCGACGACCCGTGGGGCTACGGCCGCTCCCTGGAGTGGGCCACCTCCTGCCCGCCGCCGCGGCACAACTTCACCTCGCTGCCGCGCATCCGCTCCGAATCCCCGGCCTTCGACCTGCACCACCCCGAGGTCGCGGCGCTGGACATGGGCCACGGGCACGGGAAGAAGGCCGCGGTCGGCGCCCCGGACAAGCCGTCGGCCTCGACGTCGACCGACAACGAGGACGGTGCCAAGTGAAGGTCGAAGCCAAGCTCTTCGGGTTCGTCGCCGTCTTCCTGATCATCGACATCCCGGTGTACTGGTACCTGTCCAAGGACACGGTCGGCACCACCGCGCTGTCGATGGCCTTCGGCCTGTGCGCGCTGGTGTGGTTCTACCTGTACTTCACCGCGATCCGCATCGGGCCGCGCCCGGAGGACCGCGACGACGCGGAGATCTCGGAGATGGCCGGCGAACTCGGCTTCTTCGCCCCGCACTCGTGGTGGCCGCTGTACACCGCGGGCTCCGCGGCGCTGGCGTTCATGGGCGTCATCTTCGGGTGGTGGCTGCTGCTGGTGGCCTTCCCGTTCGGGGCGTACTCGGTGATCGGGCTGGTGTTCGAGTACTACCGGCGTGAGAACAACCGGTACGGCGAGGCGGGGGCAGGGCACTGACCCCGCTGGGCTGACACCGGTCGGGCTGACACCTGCCGGAGCTTCAAAGGAGCCGGGCCTCGGATCGCTCCGAGGCCCGGCTCCTTCGTGTCTCAGGAATGTAATGGTTGACCATCTTTCGAGATCGCATGCAACGCGCACGGGGGGTTCGGCGTCTATCCAGGTGTAAGGCTCTAAAGCACAGGAGAACCAGGACAGGGAGGGCCTCGTGGCACACCGCATCGGGCAGGGTGTTACCGCGGGCGGGCGGCGTCGGTGGCGGCGGGCTGCGCAGTGGACGGCGGGGGCGGCGGCGGTGGCGCTGCTGACGGCGGCGTGCGGCGGCTCGTCGAGCGGCAAGAGCGCGGGCGCGCCGGTCGGGGCCGCGCAGACGGCCTCGTCCGGGACCTCGGGCGGCGCGAGTGGCGGGGCGAACCCCGCGAGCCCCTCGTCCTCCGCCGCGCAGCCGCTGGCGCTCTCGACCAGCCCCGCGGACGGCGCGGCCGGCGTCGACCCGGCCAAGGGCATCCAGATCAACGCCGTCAACGGCAAGCTGGAGAGCGTCACGGCCACCGACGCCGCGGGCAAGACGGTGTCCGGCGCTCTGGCCGCTGACGGGTCCTCCTGGGCCTCCAGCGGCACGCTGGCGATCTCCAGCACCTACACGGTGGTGGCGAAGGCGCAGGACGGCTCCGGGGCCGAGAAGACGACCACGTCGAAGTTCACGACCCTGACCCCCGGCAAGCGCCTCGGCCTGGACCACTACGTGCCGGACAACGGCACCACGGTCGGCGTCGGCCAGCCGGTGGCCGTTTTCTTCACCAACGCGCCGAACGAGAAGGACCGCGCGGCCGTGGAGAAGGCGATGACGGTCACCACCACGCCGCACGTCGACGGCGCCTGGAACTGGCGCGGCGACACCGAGGCGGACTGGCGCCCGCAGGGCTACTGGCAGCCGGGCACGAAGGTGCAGGTGCACCTGGGCCTGAACGGCGTGAAGGCGGGCCAGACCACTTATGGCTCCTTCACCAAGGACTTCTCCTTCACCATCGGCGACTCGGTGATCAGCACCGTGGACCTGGTGAAGGACAAGATGACCGTCACCAAGAACGGCCAGGTCCTGCGCACCATCCCGGTCAGCGCCGGCGAGGTCCCGAACCACCCGACCTGGAGTGGAAAGATGGTCGTCCTGGAGAAGGACGCCTCTCTGCAGATGACCTCCGCCTCGGTGAACTTCACCGACGCCTCGGACTTCTACGACCTCAAGGTCCAATCCGCGGTGAAGATCACCTCATCCGGCACCTTCCTGCATGCCGCGCCCTGGAACGACGGCAAGTTCGGCCGCGTCAACAGCAGCCACGGCTGCATCGGCATGAGCCTGGACGATGCCGCGTGGTTCTTCAACACGGTCAAGATCGGCGACGTGGTGGACGTGCAGAAGTCGGCGAACACCAAGCCGAACGTCACCACGAACCCGAACCCCGGCTTCGACGACTGGAACTTGACCTGGAGCCAGTGGCTGGCGGGGTCGGCGGCGGGAGTGCAGACGGCGCAGTAGCCAGCTGTCGCAGGTGGTAATCGGTTGGCCACGTCCTGTCAGAGGGCGTGGCTAGCCTTTGGGGTATGACAGTAGCCATGGACTACGAACCGCCCGAGAGCGGACCGGAGCTGGACTCCGCCATGGAAGCGGCGACGGCCGCTTTCAGCCTGGTCGAGGAGTTCGGCCTCCTCGACGACGTCTCGCTGGCGCTGTGGGACGCCCTGCCCGAGGACTTCTGCCACGATCACGAACTCGATCGTGGCCGGTTGATCAGGTGCGAGTCGCCGACTCTCGGCCACCAGCACGCGTCCTTGTCGCTGGCGATCGTTCTGAAGAATGCCGCCCGCCGCGCTGTCGAGGCGGAAGCGTTTCCCTGCCTCCGCACAGCGCAGGATGTCGACACGCGGCTCTGGGATGTTCCAGGCGCCACTGTTCGCAAACCAGATGTGCTGGTCTTCCGCTGCCTGGAAGAGGGCCGACGCAAGCTCTGGGGATACGACCTGGTGCTCGCGGTGGAGATCGTCTCGCCGTCCAGCGGCGCCACGGACACCGGCAAGGACAACCAGCGGACCGGCTTCGAGTCGAAGATGACCCAGTACGCGCTGGCCGGGATCGAACACTATTGGATCGTCCGGCTGAAGCCGGATGACTCGGCGATCGCCAGCATCGAGCAGTGGTGGCTCGGGCCGGGCTACCGCGGCGCCTACACCAAGGTCGCGACCTGGACCAACGGCGAGACCGCCGAGGCGATCAGCACCAAACTGCCCTTCCCGATCGAGGCGACCTGGGCCGACCTCGAGTTCTAGCCGCACGAGTGCCCGCCCCGGCGACCGGCGGGCGCCCGCATCTGACCGCCCGAGCTCCGCCTACCGCTCCTGAACCAACCGCTCCGAAACCTCGACCCACGTCGCCAGCACCCGCTCCGCGGCCCCCGAATCGATCGCCTCCGCGGCCTTCGCCAGCCCCGCGCCCAGCCGTGCCGTCACCGGCTCATGCGTGGGCTCCAGCGCCGCCAGGGCCGCAGCCGCCGACAGCAGCACCGCGTCGCGTACCGCGCCCTGCTCGCCGGCCAGCAGGCGGCGGGCCACGGCCGCGTTGAACTCCGGGTCGGCGCCGCGGAGGGCGCTGATGGGGGAGTAGGCGATGCCGAGGTCGCGGGGGTCGAAGACCTCGCGGGTCACCTCGCCGTCGGAGGCCGTCCAGATCGTCGTGGTGGTGGCCACCGAGATCTCGTCCAGGCCGTCGTCGCCGCGGAAGACCAGGGCTTCGACGCCTCGGCGGGCGAAGACGCCGGCCACGATCGGGGCCATGCGTTCGTCGAAGACGCCGACGGCCGATGCCCGGGGGCGGGAGGGGTTCGTCAGGGGCCCGAGGAAGTTGAAGAAGGTCGGGATCGCCAGTTCCTTGCGGGGGACGCCCGCGTGGCGCAGGGAGGCGTGGAAGACCGGGGCGAAGCAGAAGGTGATGCCCGCTTCCTTCGCGACCTGGGCCACCGCCTCGGGTGCGAGGTCCAGGCGGACGCCGAGGCGCTCCAGGACGTCCGCGGCGCCGGAGGAGGACGAGGCCGCCCGGTTGCCGTGCTTCACCACCGTCGCGCCCGCGCCGGCCGCGACGATGGCCGACATCGTGGAGATGTTCACCGTGTGCGCGCGGTCGCCGCCGGTGCCGACGATGTCCACGGTGGCCCCGGGGACGTCGATGAGCAGCGCGTGCGTGTACATCGAGCGGACGAAGCCCTCGATCTCGTCGACCGTCTCGCCCTTGGCGCGCAGCGCCACCGCCAGGCCCGCGACCTGGCTCGGGGTGGCCTCGCCGGTCATGATGCGGTCCATGGCCCAGGCGGCGTCGTCGACCGACAGGTCGTCGCGGCGCAGAGCCGCCGACAGGAGCTCGGGCCAGGTGCGCTGCTCGGTCATCGGCGGGTCGCCTCCGTCTCTACGGAACGCTCAATTGGGTGAATCTATAGAGAAGCCCAGGGCCTCTCTATAGAGCGAACCCTACGCGGAGACGCGCTTGGCGAGCCGGGCCCGGACCAACTCCGCGACCGAGTCTGCCAGCGCGACCGGGTCGATCGGGTGCGGCGTCCACGCCTCGGCCCGGGACCAGGTGGCCAGCCAGCCGTCCTGCGGGCGCCCGGTGAGCACCAGGACCGGGGGGCACTCGTAGATCTCGTCCTTGAGCTGCCGGCACACGCCCATGCCGCCGGCCGGGGTGGCCTCGCCGTCCAGGATCAGCAGGTCGAAGCCGCCGTTGTCGACGGCGTTGACCACGGCGAGCGGGGTCGCGAACTCGTGGGTCTTGATCGGCGGCAGGTCGGCCGCCACCCGGCGCCCGAGCGCCAGCACGACCTTCTCGCGGGTGGTGGAGTCGTCGCTGTAGATGAGGACTTTGATGGCGGTCTCGCTGGCACTACCAGCGTTGCCGTGCACCCCTTGTTGGTTAGTGTCAGCAGCGTTCATGCAGGGGAGCTTACTCGGCGTGCTCGCTCCGCTTCCAGACGGTCGGGGTCCCGATCTCGTCCATGATCAACTGCCGTTCCGACCTTCCGGGAACTGCTTGATCCGGACCTTCGTTAACTCGTTCGGCCCCATACACACAGGACACTGGTTCCTTAACACCCACCCCCGGCGCGGAGCCGCCATGGGGTGACGACATAATGGCGGCCGTGGCGACAGCAACTGCAACTACTCAAGCGGGGCAGGCCCACCGCCTGCCCAACCGGCCGAACCTGGTCAGCGTCGGAACGATCGTCTGGCTGAGCTCGGAACTGATGTTCTTCGCGGCGCTGTTCGCGATGTACTTCACGATCCGCTCAGTGCACGGGTCGCAGTACTTCGTGGAGCAGGCCAAGCACCTGAACATGTCCCTGGCCGTGCCGAACACCACCATCCTGGTGCTGTCCTCGGTGACCTGCCAGATGGGCGTGTTCGCGGCCGAGCGTGGGGACGTGCGGAAGCTGCGGAGCTGGTTCATCCTCACGTTCATCATGGGCGCGGTCTTCGTCTCCGGGCAGATCTGGGAGTACTCGGCCCTGGTGAAGGAGAACTACACGATCGGCCACAACGCGTGGACGTCGGTGTTCTACCTCACCACCGGGTTCCACGGTATGCACGTCACCGGCGGTCTGCTCGCGTTCCTGCTGGTGCTGGGCCGGACTTATCTCGCCAAGCGCTTCACCCATGACCAGGCCACCTCCGCGATCGTCGTGTCCTACTACTGGCACTTCGTCGACGTGGTGTGGATCGGCCTGTTCTTCGTCATCTACATCATGAAGTAGTCCGGACCAGTGGAATCGGTAAGGAATCCTCTGTCGTGAACACGCTTTCGGCACGACGGCGCCATCCGCTGGCCGCGTTCGTCGTCCTCTTCCTCGCGCTGGGTGTCATCGGCGCGACCTACGCCACCTTGGGCTCTGCCAAGGCGAAGGCGTCGGCTTCGGCCGCCGTCACGCCGGAGCAGCTCACGGAGGGTCAGAAGCTCTTCCAGTCGACCTGTTCCTCGTGCCACGGCCTGCAGGGCCAGGGCGTGCAGGGCTCGGGCCCGTCGCTGATCGGAGTCGGTGCCGCCGCCGTCGACTTCCAGGTCGGCACCGGCCGCATGCCGGCGATGCAGATCGGCCCGCAGGTCACCAGCAAGCCTCCGATCTTCACGCAGGACCAGATCGACGCGATGGCCGCCTACATCGGCTCGCTCGGCGCCGGCCCGGCCGTCCCGGACCCGTCGCTGTACGCCGCCGATCCGACCAACGCCGCCAGCGTGTCCAACGGCGGGGTGCTCTTCCGCACCAACTGCTCCCAGTGCCACAACGTGGCCGGGGCCGGCGGCGCGCTGACCGACGGCAAGTTCGCGCCGTCGCTGCGTGAGACCTCGACGAAGCACATCTACGAGGCCATGCTCACCGGCCCGCAGAACATGCCGATCTTCAACGACAGCGTGATGTCCCCGCAGGACAAGAAGGACATCATCGCCTACCTCGTGCAGACCCGGACCACCGCCAACCCCGGCGGGCTGGACCTGGGCTCGATCGGCCCGGTCTCCGAGGGCCTGTTCGTCTGGACGATCGTGCTGGGCCTGCTGATCGTGTTCGCCTGCTGGATCGGCGCGCACACCACCAAGGCGTCCCGCGCCCGCGTCGCCCACTTCGAGGCGACCACCGGGAAGGACGCCACCGACAATGACTGATCGGGACATGGAAACGGACCACCTGCCAGAGAACACCGGTGGGGCGGGCCACGGCACCCTGACCAAGGACGCCGCGGTGGAGAACCCCTTCCAGGACCCGGGTCTGCCGGCCTACCGGCCCCGGGTCACCGACCTCGACCCCAGGGCCGCCAAGCGCGCCGAGCGCCAGGTCGCGGGCCTGTTCCTGGTCGCGATCGCGGGCATCATCGGGTCGATGGTGTGCTACACGTTCATCCCGAACTCCAGGGTGACCGGGCACATCACGGGCCTGGGCGCGGTCAACGCCAACAACCTGGCGCTGGGCCTGTGCCTGGGCATCGCGTTCCTGGCCCTGGGCGGCGGCGCCATCCACTGGGCCCGGACCCTGATGACCGACGTGGACCTGGTCCAGGAGCGGCACCCGATGAAGTCGGACCCCGAGTCCCGCGCGTTCGCGGTCTCGGAGTTCAAGCAGGGTGTCGCGGACTCGGGCTTCACCAAGTACCCGCTGATCCGGCGCTCGCTGCTGACCGCGATGATGGTGCTGCCGCTGCCGGCGGTGTGGCTGCTGCGCGACCTGGGCCCGATGCCCAAGGACAACCTGCGGCACACGCTGTGGGCCGCGGGCCAGAAGCTGGTCAACCCGAACACCGGGCAGCCGCTGAAGGTCTCCGACGTCTCCGTCGGCACCCTGGCGCTGGCCAACCCGGCGGCCCTGGCCGACGACCCGGAGAACCGGATCGACAACCTGGCCAAGGCCGCGGTGCTGGTCGTCCGGCTGCCGCAGGAGGCCCTGAAGGGCTCCGAGGCGCAGAAGAAGAAGCAGTGGGACTGGTCGGTGGACGGCGTCATGGCGTTCTCCAAGATCTGCACCCACGTGGGTTGCCCGGTGGCGCTCTACGAGCAGCAGACGCACCACATGCTGTGCCCGTGCCACCAGTCGACCTTCGACCTCTCCGATGACGGGAAGGTCATCTTCGGCCCGGCCGCGCGCTCGCTGCCGCAGCTGCCGATCACGGTCGACGCCGACGGCAACCTGGTCGCCGTGAGCGACTTCCGGGAGCCGGTCGGCCCGAGCTTCTGGGAGCGCGGATGAGCGCCACGACCGCCCCGGCGCACGGGGCCGCAGGCGAGAACGAGGAAGTGAAGACCGACCCGGTCTCCAACTGGGCGGACGAGCGGCTCGGGATCTACAAGGGCTCGAAGAACCTGATCCGGAAGGTCTTCCCGGACCACTGGAGCTTCCTGCTCGGCGAGATCGCGCTGTTCTCGTTCATCCTGATCCTGCTGTCGGGCGTGTTCCTGACGCTGTGGTTCAACCCGAGCATGAGCGAGGTCGAATACCACGGCTCGTACTTCCCGCTCGACGGCGTGTCGATGTCCGACGCGTACGCCTCGACGCTGAAGATCAGCTTCGACGTGCGCGCCGGCCTGCTGATGCGCCAGGTGCACCACTGGGCCGCCCTGATCTTCATCATGGCGATCATGGTGCACATGCTGCGCATCTTCTTCACCGGTGCGTTCCGCAAGCCGCGCGAGATCAACTGGCTCATCGGCTTCACGCTGATGGTGCTGGGCCTGCTGGAAGGGTTCGCGGGCTACTCGCTGCCGGACGACCTGCTGTCCGGTACCGGTCTGCGCATCGCCTCGGGCGTCATTCTGTCGATCCCGATCGTCGGCACGTACGTGTCGTATTTCCTGTTCGGCGGCGACTTCCCCGGGCACGACTTCATCCCGCGGCTGTTCACCATCCACGTGCTCCTGATCCCGGCGCTGATCGTCGGCCTGGTGACGGCGCACCTGATCCTGGTGTTCGTGCAGAAGCACACGCAGTGGGCCGGGCCGGGCAAGACCAACGACAACGTCGTCGGCCTGCCGCTGCTGCCGGTGTACACCGCCAAGGCCGGCGGGTTCATGTTCGTGATCTTCGGCGTGGTCTTCCTGCTGGCGGGCCTGGTGCAGATCAACCCGATCTGGGCCTACGGGCCATATACACCGGACCAGATCAGCGCGGGTTCCCAACCAGACTGGTACATCGGCTTCCTCGAAGGCTCCCTTCGCATGATGCCGAACTGGGAGTGGAACATCTGGGGCCACACGCTGTCCTTCAACGTGCTGATCCCCTCGCTGGTCGTCCCGGGCATCCTGTTCACCGCCCTGGCCGTGTGGCCGTTCCTGGAGCAGTGGATCACCGGCGACAAGCGCGAGCACCACATCCTGGACCGCCCGCGCAACCGCCCGACCCGCACCGCCCTGGGCGTCGGCGGCATCACGTTCTACGGCATCCTGTGGCTCGGCGGCGGCAACGACCTGATCGCGACCCACTTCCACCTCTCGGTGGAGGCGCTGACCTGGACGTTCCGCGTCCTGGTGTTCCTCGGCCCGGTGATCGCCTTCTGGTGCACCAAGCGCATCGCCCTGGGCCTGCAACGGCGCGACAAGGACAAGGTCCTCCACGGCCGCGAGACCGGCATCATCAAGGTCTCGCTGGAAGGGGAGTTCACCGAGGTCCACGAGCCGCTGTCGGCCGGCGAGCGCTACCGCCTCACCGCGCACGAAGTGCAGAAGCCGCTGGAACTCGGCCCCGCCACGGACGAGAACGGCGTCGAGCGCCCGGGCAACCGTGCGCTGAAGCTGCGGGCCAAGGCCTCCAAGGCGATGTTCTCCGACAACGTCGAGACGACGGTCGAGGAGTACAAGGAGATCGAGGCCGGGCACGGGCATCACTGAGTAGTTCATTCGCTGTCGCACGGCGCAGGGGCCTCGCCTTCGGGCGGGGCCCCTGCGTTTTGCCACGAGCTGGGAAAGCTGAAAGGGACCGCGCACGGTGCGCGGTCCCTTGCCAGTTACTCAGTCAGTACTTCAACCAGTACTTCGATCGGTGCTCAGCGATCACCAGCGACGGTCACGCGGCGGGCGGTTGTCCCGCTGCTCGTTGCTGTAGCCGCCGCGCGGGCGGCCGAACGCGGTGCGCTCGCCGAAGGTGCGACGCTCGTCGTCGCGGCTCGGGCGGCTGTCGCGGTCGCCGAAGGAGGGACGCTCGCCGGTGCCGCCGCGGTTGTCGCGGTTGCCGAAGCCACCGCGATCGTCGCGGTTGCCGTAGCTGCGGCCCTGCGAGCCGCCGAAGCCGCCGGTGCGACCCTCAGTGCCGCGGCTGTCACGGTTGTAGCCGCCGGTGCGGCCTTCGGTGCCACGGCTGTCCCGGTTGAATCCACCGGTACGGCCCTCGGAGCTGCGGTTGTCGCGGTTGTAGCCGCCGGTGCGGCCCTCGGTGCTGCGGTTGTCGCGGTTGAACCCGCCGGTGCGGCCCTGGGCGCCATCGCGGTCGCCGAACGAGCGGCGCTCGCCGGTGTAGCCGCCGGTGCGGCCTTCGGTGCCACGGTTGTCGCGGTTGTAGCTGCCGGTACGCCCCTCGGTGCTGCGGTTGTCGCGGTTGAACCCGCCGGTGCGGCCCTGGGCGCCATCGCGGTCGCCGAACGAGCGACGCTCGCCGCTGTAACCGCCGGTACGACCCTCGGTGCCACGGCTGTCACGGTTGAACCCGCCGGTACGACCCTCAGTGCCACGGCTGTCCCGATTGAAGCCACCGGTACGACCCTCGGTGCTGCGGTTGTCCCGGTTGAACCCGCCGGTGCGGCCCTGCGCACCGTCGCGGTCGCCGAACGAGCGACGCTCGCCGGTGAACCCGCCGGTACGACCCTCAGTGCCACGGCTGTCCCGATTGAAGCCACCGGTACGACCCTCAGTGCCGCGGTTGTCCCGGTTGAACCCGCCGGTGCGACCCTGGGCGCCGTCGCGGTCGCCGAACGAGCGACGCTCGCCGCTGTAACCGCCGGTACGGCCCTCGGAGCTGCGGTTGTCGCGGTTGAACCCGCCGGTGCGACCCTGCGCACCGTCCCGGTCCCCGAACGACCGACGCTCGCCACTGAACCCACCGCTGCGACCCTCGGTGCCGCGGTTGTCGCGGTTGAACCCGCCGGTGCGACCCTGGGCGCCATCGCGGTCGCCGAACGACCGACGCTCGCCACTGAAGCCACCGCTGCGGCCCTCAGACCCGCCACGGCTGTCCCGGTTGAACCCGCCGGTGCGACCCTGCGCACCGTCCCGGTCCCCGAACGACCGACGCTCGCCACCGAAGCCGGTGCCGCGGTTCTCCGAACCACGCTCGCCGCCACCGAACCCGCGCCCGTCGCGGTGCCCGCGGTCGAAGCGGTCCCGGTCCTGACGGAACTCGCTGCGGCCCGGGCGGAAGCCCTCGCGGCCGCCGCGGAAGCCGTCGCGGTTGTCGCGCCCCTCGCGGCGGTCGTCGCCGCCCAGGCGGGCTTCGCGCGCCGCGCGGCGGGCCGCGTGGTAGGCGTCGGCCTCGGCGACGTACTCCGCCACCGGGCGGCCGCCGGTCAGTTCGCGCAGGGCCTCCGAGCTCGGGGTCACCTTCGTCAGCTCGGCGTCGATGCCGGCCGACTCCAGGAGGCGGACCGTGCTCTTGCGCTGCTTGGGCAGGACCAGCGTCACGACCGTGCCGCTCTCGCCGGCGCGGGCCGTGCGGCCGGCGCGGTGCAGGTAGTCCTTCGGGTCGCCGGCCGGGTCGACGTGCAGGACCAGGTCGATGCCGTCGACGTGGATGCCGCGGGCGGCGACGTCGGTGGCGACCAGGACCGGGACGCGGCCGTCCTTGAAGTCGGCCAGGGTCTTGGTGCGGGCGCGCTGGGTCATGCCGCCGTGCAGGGCCAGGGCGGAGACGCCGGCCTCGCGGATCTTCTCGGCGATGCGGTCCGCGCCCAGCTTGGTGCGGGCGAACAGGATGGTGCGCCGGCCGTCGTCGTCGCCGGGCGTGTGCCGGGCCGCGATCTCGGCGGTGACCAGGGCCTTGTCCGCCGGCTCGACGATCAGCAGGTGGTGGTCCATCTGCGCGGAGTCGTCGCTGTCCGGGGTGACCGAGTGCAGGACCGGGTCGGTCATGTACTGGCGGACCAGCTCGTCCACCGCGCCGTCCAGCGTCGCGCTGAACAGCAGGCGCTGGCCGGCCGGGTCGGTCTGCGACAGCAGCTCCGAGACGATCGGCATGAAGCCCATGTCGGCCATCTGGTCGGCCTCGTCCAGGATCGCGATCTCGACCTGGGACAGGTCGCACTCGCCCTGCTCGATCAGGTCGGTGAGCCGGCCCGGGGTGGCCACCAGCACCTCGACGCCGCGGCGCAGCGCGAACACCTGCTTGTACATCGGCGCGCCGCCGTAGACCGAGGCGATGTCCGCGCCGACGGCGAAGCCGTACGGCTGCAGCGCGTCGCTGACCTGCATGGCCAGCTCGCGGGTCGGCACCAGGACCAGGGCCAGCGGCTTGCCCTTGCGGGCCCGCTTGCCCTTCAGGTTCGCCAGCGCCGCCAGGCCGAAGGCCAGGGTCTTGCCGGAGCCGGTCTGGGCCTTGCCCAGCACGTGCCGGCCGGCCAGCGCGTCCGGGATGGTCGCGGCCTGGATCGGGAAGGTGTTCTGCACGCCGTTCTCGGCGAGCTTCTTCACCAGTTCCTCGGGCAGGCCCAGTTCGGTGAACGCGACCGGCTCGGAGCCGGCGGCGTCGGTGTCGACGGTCTCGACCTCGTCCAGGCCCTCGAGCTCGTCGTCGTCCTCGTCGTGGTCTTCGGTCTCGTCGAGGTCCGCGACCTCGTCGGTCTCAAGAGCGTCGGTCTCGAGAGCGTCGCTCTCCAGAACCTCGTCGCTCTCCAGAGCAAAAGTCTCGTCGACGTCGGCGCTTTCGCGCACGACATCATTCTCAGGGGTGATTGCAGACATGGCTGATAAAGCCCTTCTGAAAACGGACACGTTCTCAGGGGCGTGCGAGCGCATGGATTGCGCCGCAGCGGTACTACAGAACGGTCACTAAGGCGGCCTGGTTCCAGTTTTGGATGACCAGGTAGGCGATAGCCGCGCCTGAAGTGGTTGACCGGGAGTCGTTCACCCCGGGCCACTGCGTTCTGCGTCACATGACGGAAGCCGGTTTCCGACCGGCTTCTAGGTGACCTGTCCCGCGCAGCGTTCGCTTGGATTTCGGTCCATGGTAGCGGGCAGGGTCTCGAATCCAAGAATCGCGCAGGTCAACCGTGTCAAGAGCACCGTCACGTGTGCCGGTTGGCGTCCTTCAGCTCGGCCGGCGCGGGCCCGTTCAGCGGATCGACCCGGACCAGGTGTCCCCACCAGATGAGCCGGTACGTCGAGGCCCACTCCGGCGTGCACGTCGTCAGCGTGATGTACCGGCCGGGCTTGGTGAACGGCCCGCCCTTGGGGATCGGCGCGATCGTCCCGATGTTGGTCGGGTCGGTCTGCGGCAGCTCCTTGTCGAGCGCGTAGACGAACCAGCCGTGCGTGGTCTCCACGACGACGTGGTCGCCGATTCGCAGCTGGTTGATGTACCGGAACGGCTCGCCGTACGTCCGCCGGTGCGCCGCCACGGCGAAGTTCCCTGTCGGGTCCCAGGGCATCGCGGTGGCAGGCGTGGTGTAGTGCCCGACGGCGCCCTTGTCGAGCACCTTCTCCTTGTCCACACCCTGCATCACCGGGATGTTGTCCTTCCCGATGGCCGGGATGGTCATCAGCGCGAAGCCCTCGCTCGGCGCGAACGCCGACTTCGGCGTCCCGCTCGGCCCGGCCGGCTTCAGCTGCTGCTGGATCTGGTTGGCCTCGGCGTTGGCGGCCTTGTGCGCCTCCACGTTCGTCCACCACAGCGTGTAGACGACGTACAGCGCCATCACCGCGCCGAGCGTGATCAGCACTTCGCCGACGCTGGACAGCAGTACCAGCTTGCGCTGCGCCTGCCGCGCGACCCGGGCCGAGCCGCGCGCCGACCGGGGACCGGGTTCGGGCTCGGATTCCGGCTGTGCTGCCGGGTATCCGTTCTCGCCGGGGAACTCGGACGGCGGGGGCGGGGTGAGGACGATCTTCGGGATGTACTCCGTCTGCGCCTCGGCGGGCGAGGGGGAGTCGGTTATCCGCGGGATGTACTCCGTCGGCGCCTCGTCGCCATTCATGCCGGACACGTTAGGGGAGAAACCTCTGGGTTCCTGCGGGCCCCGGTGGTTTTGCGGCATGGGCCACAACTTAGCGGACGATCATTCTTCCGGTGGGCTGTATCCCGAATGCCGGGGACCGCTGGGAGCCTCCCATTCCGCCTCCGGTTTTCCGGGCGCGGGCTTGGGCTGACGCCGCCGCTGCCACAGGACGTACCCGCCACCAGCGAGGATCACGACGAAGCCGATCAACAGGATCGGGCTGAAGCCCCCTGATCCGCCGCCGCTGCCGGCTGCCGCGTGTGACCCGTTCGAGGGACCTGTGGGAAAGACCGGCTTGGTCGGCCAGATGTTGGCGGTGTCGGTGGTGCCCGGCGCAGAGGTCTGCGGTGTCTGCGGGGCCGAAGGAGATCCGGTGGCCGCCGTTGAGGAATTCGACGACGGAGCGCCGGAAGCCCCGGACGCCGCGCTCGTCGGCGCCGACCGAGTGCTCGGCGAGGCACCGGTCCGCGGCGGCTGGTTCACCGGGAACAGCGCGTCGAACCCGGGCAGGGACTCGGGATCGACCGGCGGGTCCGTGCTCACCGCCTGCACGGGTTGGATGACCCCGTACCCCAGCCGGTCGTCGTGCCTGGCCCCGGACGCCCCGTAGATCGAGCCGGCCATCTGCGCCACGACCTGGCGCGCCGGCCAGTCCCCGTGGTCGGCGCGCAGGATCGCGGCCAGTGCGGCGACGTAGCCGGCCGCGGTCGAGGTGTCGTTGCCGAACGCCGCCAGCGTCATCTGCTCGCCCCAGGCGGACGACGGCTGCGCGGTCTTGGTCACCTGCGCCGAGGCCACGTTCACGACGCCCTGCGGACGCTGGGTCATCGGGCCCCCGGTGTCGCCGGCCGCCGCGATCAGGAGCGCCTGGCCGCCGATCGACGCGGGATCGACCGAGGTGTCCGCGACGACCACTATCGCCCCGGTCGCCGAGCCGGAAACCACGGTCGCGTCCGGGGCCAGTGCGCTGATCGCGCACGCCGCCTCCGCGACCCGGTCCGGCGCCCCGACCACGCCGATGGTGACGCCGCTGCCCTTGGTGCCCGCGGCGTCCCAGAGGCGCGAGGCCTGGAGATCGAACCCCGGATCAGGGCACGAAGCGGCGGTGGCGTGGACGGCGGCGCGGTCGGCGGCGCGGGCTGCGGCGGGCGCGCCGACGGCGAGACCGGCGAGCAGCGCCGCGCACCCGAGGGCGGCCAGAGTCCTTCTCAGCACATGGTGACGCTACCCGAACCCGGGCCGCCTCAACGGTCTGCCGGGCCGTCCCTTCGCAGGGGCGTCAGCGCTTCCGGCGGTCAGGACGGCTCCGAGACATCAGGCCCCGCGCTCGCAGGCCCCCGTCACGCTCTCAGGCCCCGTTGTGCCGCCCGGACCACGTCCAGGCGTACCCCGGGTCCTCCGACGCCACGCCGCCCTCGCCGATCTCCAGCGGCCGGAACGTGTCCACCATGACCGCGAGCTCGTCGAAGAACTCCGCGCCGATCGACCGCTCCGCCGCGCCCGGCTGCGGGCCGTGCGTCAGGCCCGACGGGTGCAGCGAGATCGAGCCCTGCCCGATCCCGGATCCGCGCCGCGCCTCGTAGTTCCCGCCGGTGTAGAACAGCACCTCGTCGGAGTCGACGTTGTGGTGGTTGTACGGCACCGGGATCGACAGCGGGTTGTAGTCCACCTTGCGCGGCACGAACGAGCAGATCACGAAGTTCGGGCCCTCGAAGGTCTGGTGCACCGGCGGCGGTTGGTGCACGCGGCCGGTGATCGGCTCGAAGTCGGCGATGTTGAAGGCGTACGGGTACAGGCAGCCGTCCCAGCCGACCACGTCGAACGGGTGGTGCGCGTACGTCAGCCGGGTCCCGCCGGCGCGGTGCCGGACCAGCACGTCCACGTCCGAGCCCTCGGCCAGCAGCGGCTCGCTCGGCCCGCGCAGGTCCCGCTCGCAGTACGGCGAGGACTCCAGGAACTGCCCCTTGGCCGACAGGTAGCGCTTCGGCGGGCCGATGTGCCCGGTCGCCTCGATCACGAACAGCCGCAGCGGTTCGCCGGAGCCCGCGGCCGGGACCCAGCGGTGGATCGTGGACGTCGGCAGGATCACGTAGTCGCCCTGGCCGACCGCCAGCGCGCCGAACGACGTCTCCACGACGCCGGACCCGGACTCCACGTACACGCACTCGTCGCCTATGGCGTTCCGGTACAGGGGAGAAGCTTCGGTGGCCGCGACGTAGGACAGGCGCACGTCCCCGTTGCCCAGCAACAGATGCCGGCCGGTGACGGCGTCCAAGCCGGAGCCGTCCAGCTTGTGGGTCAGGAAGTGCCGCGGCTTCAGCGGCCGGTTCGCGACCGCGGACGAGATCGGCCCCGGCGGCTCCCACTCCGCGGAGTCCACGATCGCCGTGGGCAGTCCGACGTGGTACAGCAGCGCGGAGTCGGAGGAGAAACCCTCGACGCCCATCAGCTCCTCGGAGTGCAGCGCGCCGTCCGGCCGGCGGAACTGGGTGTGGCGCTTGTGCGGGATCTCGCCCACGGCGCGGTAGTAGGGCATCGCCGCCGTCCCCTTCACTGTCTCAGCCGCTCCGGGCTGGAATGTGTTCGATAATCGGACGTCACTGTCCGCTCTCTTCGACCATGGGCTACCGTGGCGGTCATGTCAACCGCCGACCCCGGCGCCCTCGGCGTCCTGTTCGCAGAGCTGATCGACGACGCGGCGCTGTTCCCGCCCGGCGACGCCCCGATGCCCGAGGCGGTGCCCGCGCACCTGGCCTACGACGCGGGCGTCCACAGCGGCATGCTCGGCCGCTTCCTGTGCCCGGTCTCCAAGCTCGCCGACCTGAAACCGCTGCTGGACGAGGACGCGGGCCTGCGTCTGGGCCTGATCGCCGACACCGGCGTGGACGGTCTGCTCGCGGCTTTCGCAGAGCTCGAAGACGACGACCGGCTGATCCTGGAGGCCGCCGAGATCCGCCATCCGGGCGAGCGCCTGGAGGAGCTGGAGCGGCGGCTGCCCTACGGCGTCGAGGCCTACATCGAGATCGCGCCCGCCGACATGCGCTCCCTGCTCCCCACGGTCACCGGCCGCGAGCTGCTGCACGCCAAGCTGCGCACCGGCGGCCTGTCCGCCGAGGCGTTCCCGACCCCGCTGGCAGTCGCCGAGTTCCTGGTCGGCTGCGCGGATCTGGAGCTCGGGCTGAAGTGCACGGCCGGGCTGCACAACGCGGTCCGGCACACCGACGCCGCAACCGGGTTCACGCACCACGGCTTCGTGAACGTCCTGCTGGCCGCCGAGCGCGCGAGCGACGGCGCGGAGATCGAGGACGTGGCGGCGGTCCTGGCCGTCACGGACGGCGCCGACCTGGCCGAACGTGTCAAAGCTCTGACGGTCGAGGACACGGCCCGGACCCGGGATCTGTTCCACGGCTTCGGCTCCTGTAGTTTCCAGGAGCCGATCGATGACTTGTCAAAGCTCGGTCTGCTGCCCACCGCGTAGAAGGACTGCAAGGACGGTTATGACACAGCCCACCTGGGTCCCGCTCCCGGACCCGACCGACTTCCCGGTCGAGAACCTGCCCTACGGCGTCGCGACCCACGGTGAGCGGCCGGCGCACGTGGTGACCCGGATCGGGGACTTCGTCGTCAGCCTCGGCGCGCTGGCGGCGGCCGGCCTGCTGGACGGCACCATCGAGGAGCCGGCGGCGTACTTCGCGATCGGCACCCTGAACCCGTTCATGGCGCTCGGCGCGCCGGCCTGGGCGGCGGTGCGGGAGCGGCTCACCGAGCTGTTCACCGACCCCGACCGCCGCAAGGCCGTCGAGCCGCTGCTGGTTCCGCTGACCGACGTGGTGCTCTACCTGCCGTTCCAGGTGGCGGACTACGTGGACTTCTACTCCTCGGAGGACCACGCCACCAACCTCGGCCGCATCTTCCGGCCGGACGGCGAGGCCCTGATGCCGAACTGGAAGCACCTGCCGATCGGCTACCACGGCCGCTCCGGCACGGTCGTGCCCTCCGGCACCCCGATCGTCCGGCCCTCCGGCCAGCGCAAGGCCCCGACCGACCAGGAGCCGCGGTTCGGGCCCAGCGTCCGCCTGGACATCGAGGCCGAGGTCGGCTTCGTGGTCGGCACGCCCTCGCCGCTCGGCGGCGGGGTGCGCGTCGAGCAGTTCCAGGACCACGTCTTCGGCGTGGTGCTGGTCAACGACTGGTCCGCGCGCGACATCCAGGCCTGGGAGTACGTCCCGCTGGGACCGTTCCTGGGCAAGTCGTTCGCGACCTCCGTCTCCCCGTGGGTGGTGCCGCTGGCCGCGCTGCAGCACGCACGCGTCGCGCCGCCCTACCAGGACCCGGTCCCGCTGCCGTACCTGCAGGGCGAGACCTGGGGCTACAACATCCACCTGGACGTGAAGCTCAACGGCCACACGGTCTCCACCCCGCCCTTCGCCGGCCTGTACTGGACCCCGGCCCAGCAGCTGGCCCACATGACGGTCAACGGCGCCAGCCTGCGCACCGGCGACTTCTACGCCTCCGGCACGGTCTCCGGCCCGCTGCCCGAACAGCGCGGCTCCTTCATCGAGCTGACCTGGAACGGCACCGAGCCCCTGGCCCTGGCCGACGGCTCGACGCGCACCTTCCTGGTGGACGGCGACACCGTCGCGATCGGCGGCGTCGCGCCGGGCCCGAACGGCACGCGCATCGGCTTCGGCGAGGTGGTCGGGACGATCCAGTCGGCGGTGCGGCAGCCGGAGATGTAGGCGGTTGCTCGCGCGGCGGCGGGCCGGTGGGTTCGGCGGCTGACTTGCGGTCGGTGAGCGCGCCGGTGTGCTCACCGATATGTGAGTTCTGTCACTCGGCGAGTCGCGAGTACAAGGCGGCGAGGTCCGCTTCAGAGACCCCGTTGTCCAGCAGGTAGTCGGGTAGGCCGCCGGCAGGCGCGTCAGCCGTCGCCCGGCTCTATCAGACTCCTGCGAAGCTCCGCGATCTGCTCCGCCGTCAACCCGTGCGCCAGCAAGTACCCCTCCACCGAGCCGTGCGCGGCGCGCATCCGCTCCAGCGTCGCCAGGATCAGCTCCGGCGGGCACGCCAGCGCCTGGCCGTTCAGCCGCTGGCCGAGGCCGGTGGAAGCCTGCAGCTGCTCGACGGCCTGGGTGAACTCCTCGGCGAGGTAGGCGCTGGTGAGGTGGTAGTCCTCGGCTATCACCGGGTCCGGGACGCCGAGCAGCGACAGCACCACCGCGACCACCACGCCGGTGCGGTCCTTGCCGGCCGAGCAGTGCACGAGGACCGGCTGCGCGTCCGGGGTCGCCACGTGGCCCACGGCGGTGGCCAGGACCGCGCCGCAGTCGTCGACCATGTGGTCGTAGACCGACTTCAGGTCCTCGGGGGCCCGGCCGAAGGAGTCGCCGGTGAAGCGGAAGACCGGCAGGCGCAGCACGGCGATGCCGGTGCCCTCCAGGGCGTCGGGGGACAGCCGGGCTTCGAAGTCCTCGCGGAGGTCCACCACGGTGCGGACCGGCAGGTCGGCGAGGGTCGCGCGGGCCTGGTCGTCGAGCCGGTGCAGGGCGTCGCCGCGCAGCAGCCGGCCGGCGCGCACCGTGCCGCCGAGGGCCGGGTAGCCGCCGACGTCGCGGACGTTGAAGGTGCCGGCCAACGGGATGCGGCGGTCGGCGGCGGCGGGCTGGTTCGCCTCCGGAGGTGTGGTCACGCGCACACGCTACCCGCGCCACGCTTCGCCCCACTGGCACCCCCTGACGAAGACCCGGTTACCGCGAGGTATCCTGACCCTTACCGCGTTAGGCCTTCGACCACGTCAGGGGGCTTGGGTGCCGAGGAGCTGGCGACCTGCCAAGAACCGGAAGCGCGAGCACGCCGCTTCCCTCGATGGGCTGCGCTCGGAAGGGCTCCTGGATCCGCTCGACCGGCTGGTCGCGGCGGGATTTGCGGTGGTCCCGGCGGCCGCCCCGCGGGACGGCTCGTGCAGCTGCGATCGCCTGGGCTGCCCCGAGCCGGCCGCGCATCCGCTGTCGCGCGCGTGGCAGGTCGAGGCCAGCACCGACCCCGAACGGCTGGCGCTGTGGCGCGTCCGGCACCCCGAGGCGAACTACGTCACGCCGACCGGTAAGACCCACTCCGTCCTGGACGTCCCGGAACAGGCCGGCGCCGACGCGCTGCGCCGCATCCTGGTCGCCGGCACGGCCCCGGGGCCGGTCGCCGAGGTGGACGGCCGCTACCTGTTCTTCACCGCGCCGCGTACGAACCCTGATACCGACGACGTCGACGAGGACGAGTGGTGGTCCAGCTCCCTGGACTGCCGCCCGGAGACCCTGCAGGAGCACCCCGGACTGCGCTGGCACGACCGCGGCAGTTACGTCTTCGTGCCGCCGTCGGTGAGCATGTCCGGGCACACGGCGCGCTGGGTGTACTGGCCCGCCGACGGCACGCCGCTGCCGGACGCGGTGGTGGTGCTGGAGGTGCTGGCCGACGTGCTCGCGGAGTTCTCGGCGGCCTGAGGGCGGCCTGAGGCGGCCTGAGGGCGGTCGAGCGCCGTCTGTGCACGGCCTCAGTGCCGTCGGCGCTGTCCGGGCACAGCCTGAGCACGGCCTGAGCCCGGTTTGAGCGCGACTTGAGGTTCGAGGACCACCGTCACCGGCGACCCGCGCGGCTCACTCCCCGCTCGGCAGCGTCAGCACCTCGACGCCGTCGTTCGTCACCACCATCGTGTGCTCGAACTGCGCGGTCCGCTTCCGGTCCCGCGTCACGGCCGTCCACTTGTCCGCCCACATCTCGTAGTCGGCGGTCCCCAGCGTCAGCATCGGCTCGATGGTGAACGTCATCCCCGGCCGCATCACCAGCGTGGCGTGCGGGTCGTCGTAGTGCGGGATGATCAGGCCGGTGTGGAAGGCCGTGGAGATGCCGTGCCCGGTGAAGTCGCGGACCACGCCGTAGCCGAAGCGCTTGGCGTAGCTCTCGATCACCCGGCCGATGACGTTGATCGGCCGCCCCGGCCGCACCGCCTTGATCGCCCGGTCCAGGGACTCGCGCGTGCGCTCCACCAGCAGGTGCGACTCCTCGTCGACGGTGCCGACCTCGAAGGTGGCGTTGGTGTCGCCGTGCACGCCGCCGATGTAGGCGGTGATGTCGACGTTCACGATGTCGCCGTCCTCCAGCACCGTGGTGTCCGGGATGCCGTGGCAGATCACCTCGTTCACCGAGGTGCACATCGACTTCGGGTAGCCCTTGTAGCCCAGCGTGGAGGGGTAGGCGCGGTGGTCCAGCAGGTACTCGTGCCCGATCCGGTCCAGCTCGTCGGTGGTGATGCCGGGCTTGGCCGCCTTGCCGGTCTCCACCAGCGCGTCGGCGGCGATCCGGGAGGCCACCCGCATCTTCTCGATGGTCTCGGCGTCCTGCACCTCACCGCCGGTGTACGGCTTGGGCCCCTTGCGTCCGACGTACTCCGGTCGCTTGATCGACGCCGGGACGGGCAGAGTGGGAGAGACGGTGCCGGGTACGAGTGTCGCCATAGTCAGACAGTCTAGGCACCCGGTGACAGCAGGGAGAGTGCGATGCGCTGGACCAAGAAGGGCGAGCCGCCGGACGACGACGGCTGGTACTACTGCGTGAAGCACGGCCTGGTCGAGCCGGCGGGCGCCTGCGCCGCCAAGGACCGCCTCGGGCCGTACGCGACCCAGGAGGAGGCCGAACACGCCTTGCAACGCGTGCAGGAGCGCAACGAGGCGTGGAAGAAGGCGGACGAGGCCGCGGACGCCGACAGTTAGCGATGAGCCCGGACACCCGCGTGGTGTCCGGGCTCACCGCTGGTCCGCTAGTCCACAGCCGCTACAACGCCTTCACCTCGTCGGCCGACAGCGCCCGGCTGAACACCTGCACGTCCGAGATGTATCCCTTGAACGGGT